>JAATGA010000367.1 GCA_015654855.1 Rhodobacterales bacterium | reverse complement strand
GGCCGGCGCCGATATCATCAGCGCGCATCTGGAGGCCGGGCCGCATATCCATCGCACCCTGCAAGCCATTCGCGGCGCGGGGGTGAAGGCGGGGCTCGCCATCAACCCCGGCACGCCGGTCGAGGCGCTGGACTATCTGCTCGACCTCACCGATCTGATCTGCGTGATGACCGTCAATCCCGGCTTCGGCGGGCAGAAGTTCATTCACGGCCAGATCGAAAAGGTCCGCCGCTTGCGCGCGATGATCGGCGACCGTCCGGTGCATATCGAGATCGACGGCGGCGTGACGCCCGAGACCGCGCCGCTGGTCGTGGCGGCGGGGGCGGATGTGCTGGTCGCAGGCTCTGCCGTGTTCAAGGGCGGCTCGGTCGCGAATCCCGCGCCCTATGGCGCGAACATCCGCGCCATCCGCGCCGCTGCCGAGGCGGCGCTCGCGTGAGCGCGGGGGCCATCGTCTTCGACCTCGACGGCACGCTGGTCGACAGCCTGCCCGACCTGACCCATGCGCTGAATGTCATGCTGACGGGCACGGAGCAGCCGCCGATGGACGAGGCGACGGTTCGGGGCTTCATCGGGCACGGCATCCCGCATCTTGTGCACGGTGTGATGGTCGCGCGCGGCCTCGACCCGGCGCGGGAAGAGGATCTGCGCGCGGCAATGCTGGCGGCTTATCTTGCCAACCCCGCCGACCGGACGCGGCCCTATCCGGGCGTGGTCCAGGCGATGGAGCGGCTGGCGGGGGCGGGTTTCGCCCTTGGCATCTGCACCAACAAGATGCACGCCCCGGCGGTCGAGATCCTGCGGGCGCTGAACCTCGACCGGCATTTCGCCGTGGTGATCGGCGGCGACACGCTGCCCGAGCGCAAACCCGACCCCGCGCCGCTGCGCGCCGCTTTCGCGGCGCTTCCGGGCCGGCCCGTTCTGTTCGTCGGCGACAGCGAGGTCGATGCCGAAACGGCGCAAGCAGCAGGGCTGCCCTTCGGCCTGTTCACGCGCGGTTATCGCAAGACGGCGGTGGCCGATCTGCCCCATACATTCGCCTTCGACGATTTTGCCGATCTGCCGGGGCAGGCCAGCCGACTCTGAGCGCTGGACAAGGCCGCGAAAGCCGCCGATCCTCCGCCGGAACGCAGGGGGGCGCGCCATGTCAGAAGTTTCGATCCGCGTCGAGGGGTGTGCGGGCCGCATCACCCTGACCCGTCCGCAGGCGCTGAACGCGCTGAGCCATGACATGTGCCGCCGGATCGAGGGGGCCATCGACGCCTGGCGCGACGATCCGGCCGTCAGGCTGGTCATCCTCGACGCCGAGGGGACGCGCGCCTTTTGCGCCGGCGGCGACGTGGCCGAGGTTTACCGCGCCAGCCTTGCCGGAGAGCCGCGCCTCGGCCGCGATTTCTGGCGCGAGGAATACCGGATGAACGCGAAACTCGCGGAATATCCGAAACCGATCGTCGCGCTGATGCAGGGCTTCGTCATGGGCGGCGGCGTCGGCCTCGGCTGCCATGTCCGTCATCGCGTCCTGGGAGAGACGACCCGGATGGCGATGCCAGAGGCGGGGATCGGCCTGATCCCGGATGTCGGCGGCTCGCTGCTGCTGGCCCGCGCGCCGGGGCAGTTGGGGGCATACCTCGGGCTTACGGCGGCGCGGATGGGGCCGGGGGATGCGGTCCATGCGGGCTTTGCCGATACCTTCGTGCCCGAGGCGGCCTGGCCGGATCTGATCGCGGCGCTTTGTGCAACGGGTGATCCGGCGGGGATTGCGGATCATGCGCAACCCGCGCCCGACAGCCAGATGGCGGCGATTCAGGCCGAAATCGACCAGGCCTTCGCCGGGCCGGATGTGGCGTCGATCCTTGCGGCACTTGAGGCGCAATCCGCGCCCTGGGCCGTCGAGGCGACGGCTGCGATCCGCCGCAATTCGCCGCTGTCTATGGCCGCAACGCTCGCGCTGCTGCGCGGTTATGGCCCGGGGGATGGGATTCGTCAGGCCCTCGCGCGGGAATACCGCTTCACCTGGCGCGCATCCGAGGCGGGGGCGACCGATTTCACCGAAGGCGTCCGGGCGCAAATCATCGACAAGGACCGGCAGCCGAAATGGCGCCATTCCTCCCCCGGCGCGGTCGCGGAAGAGGTGGCGGCCGTCCTTGCCCCCCTCGGCCCGCAGGAGTTGTGGGCGGCCGTCTAATCCGGTCCCTGTGGCAATCGGCGGGTCCTCGGGCTATGGAACCCCGTGGCGGTTGGAGTCGTTCTGCCGCGCGCAACGATTGCCCGGGGGGAAACGAAGATGAACGCAGCCGCACCTGTCCGCCGTGGCGATCTGCCCGCCGCCCTGACGGCCCTCGCCAATCGCTTCGGCGATAGCCTTTCGACGGCGAAGGCGGTGCGGGATCAGCATGGCAAGGACGTGTCCTGGCACGAGGCGCTCGCGCCCGATGCGGTGGTCTTCGCCCGCTCGCCCGCCGATGTGCAGGATGCGGTCCGCATTTGTGCGGGCCACGGTGTGCCGGTGATCCCCTATGGCGTCGGCACCTCGCTTGAGGGGCATATCTCCGCCCCCTTCGGCGGGGTGACGATCGACCTGTCGGGCATGGACCGCATCCTGCGCGTCGGCGCCGAGGATCTGGATGTCACCGTCGAGCCGGGTGTGACGCGCGAGGCGCTGAACGAATATCTGCGCGACACCGGCCTGTTCTTCCCCATCGACCCCGGTGCGAATGCCTCGCTGGGGGGCATGACGGCGACCCGCGCCTCGGGCACCAATGCGGTGCGTTACGGCACGATGGCGCAGAATGTGCTCGCGCTGGAGGTCGTGCTGGCCGACGGGAGCCTGATCCACACCGGCACCCGCGCGCGCAAATCCTCGGCCGGATACGACCTGACACATCTGTTCGTGGGCTCGGAGGGCACGCTCGGCATCGTCACCGCCGTCACCCTGCGGCTTTACGGCATCCCCGAGGAGATCGCCGCCGCCGTCTGCACCTTCGACACGCTGGAGGGCGCGGTGCGGACCACCATCGAGACGATCCAGCTCGGCCTGCCTTTGGCGCGGATCGAACTGCTGGACGAGGTGGCTGTACGCGGGGTGAATCTGCATTCCGGTCTGGGTCTGCCGGAAAAGCCGACGCTCTGCATGGAGTTCCACGGGTCCAAAGCCGGGGTGGCCGAACAGACTCAGACCTTCGCCGATCTCGCCCATGCCAATGGCGGCGGCGATTTCGCCTGGGCCACCAGGGTCGAGGAGCGCAACGCCCTGTGGCGCGCCCGCCACCAGGCCCTGTTCGCGGCCAAGGGTCTGCGTCCGGGCTGCGAGGCCTTTATCACCGATGTCTGCGTCCCGATCTCGCGCATGGCCGAGGCGATCCTCGCCACCCAGGCGGACATTGCCGCCAGCGGGCTGACCGCGCCGATCCTCGGCCATGTCGGCGACGGGAATTTCCACGTCATCTTCCTGCTCGATCCCGAGGATGCGGGCGAACTCGCCCGGGTGAAAGAGGTCAACGGCCGCATGGTCGATCGGGCGCTCGACATGGGCGGGACCTCGACAGGCGAACATGGGGTGGGCCTCGGCAAGAAGGACTACGTTCTGCGCGAGCACGGGGCCGGGGCGGTCGGCGTGATGGCGGCGGTCAAGGCGGCGCTGGATCCGGGCAATATCATGAACCCTGGCAAGGTGTTCGACCGACCCTGAACCGGTGGCGGGCGCTTTGGCACGGGCAACCTTCGCAGGATCGGGGCTGCGGTTACCCAAGGTCCCGGGATGCCGCGTGATCGCGGCCGTAGCGGGCAAGGAACATCGTCACCGCACCCGAAACGGTGCGGGCGATTTCCGCCTCGCCCGGCCGTTCGGCCATGCCGAACAGCAGCCGGTCGTGCAGATCGGCCCGGCAAAGCTCGACGAATTGCGCGGCGGCGAATCCCGGATCTTCGATTGCCAGATCGCCCCGCCCGGCAGCCGCGCGCAGCCGGTCGGCCAGCCGCTCGACCAGGATCTTGCGCCCCGACTGAAAGAAGGCGCGGGCCAGGTCCGGGAAGCGGTCGCTTTCGGCCAGGCAGATGCGATAGACCCGCCGCCCGGTTTCCGACACGAACAGCGCGACCATCTGCCGCGCGGTCGTGGTCAGCATATCGGCCACCGTCGCGCTGCCGTCGCAGGCATGGCCCTCGCATATGCCGGTCTGCTTGCGGCATTCCGCCATGGCCATTTCCACGAACAGCAGGCTTTTTTCGGGGAAATAGCTGTAAAGCGTCGCCTTGGACACGCCCGCCTCGCGCGCGATGTCGTCGACCGAGGCGCGCTCGAACCCGTCGCGCAGAAAGACCATCCGCGCCCCGGACAGCACCTGATCGTATTTGCGACCCCTGCGGATCGGATCGGAAGCGGCGGTGATCATCGGACCCTCACTCGGGGCGCAGCATACCATCGGCACGCAGTCCGGCAAGGCGCGGATGCGGTTGCAAGGTCGCATCCGTATCATTCGATTAGAATCGTTCTAAATAAGGTCCGCCCGATGTTCACGCCCTTTCGCCGCCGCTTCGCCGATCTGACCGAACGCGAGATCCTGGCGCTCGCCATCTCGAACGAAGAGGACGACGCCCGCATCTACCGCGACTATGCCGAGCGGTTGCGGGCAGAATATCCGGCCTCGGCCGCGGTGTTCGACGGCATGGCGGTCGAAGAGGAGGGACACCGCAGCCGGCTGATCGCGCTGTTCCGCGGCCGGTTCGGCGAAACGATCCCGCTGATCCGGCGCGAGCATGTGGCCGGCGGGCCGAGCCGCCGCCCGGTCTGGCTGATGGCCAATCTGTCGCTGGACCGCATCCGGGCCGAGACCCGCACGATGGAAACCGAGGCGGAGGATTTCTATCGCCGCGCCGCCCGGCGCGCGACAGATGCCGCGACGCGCGAATTGCTCGACGACCTCGCCGCCGCCGAGGCCGACCACGAGGCCCGGGCCGAGGAACTGGAGACCGAGCATCTGGGTGCCGACGTGCTGGCGGCCGAGGGGGCGAAGGCCCGGCGGCAGTTCGTGCTGACCTGGGTGCAGCCGGGGCTGGCCGGGCTGATGGACGGGTCGGTTTCGACCCTCGCGCCGATCTTCGCCACCGCCTTCGCCACGCAGGATTCGCACACCACCCTGGTCGTGGGCGCGGCGGCAGCGGTGGGGGCCGGCATCTCGATGGGCTTCACCGAATTCGCGCATGACGACGGGGTGATCTCGGGGCGCGGCAGCCCGTGGAAGCGCGGACTCGCCTCGGGTGTGATGACGGCGACGGGGGGCCTCGGCCATGCGCTGCCCTATCTGATCGGGGATTTCCGGCTGGCGACCGGCATCGCCATCGCCGTCGTCTTCTGCGAGCTTTGGGCGATCGCCTGGATCCAGCATCGGTTCATGGAAACGCCAGTTCTGCGAGCGATCTTCCAGGTCGTGCTGGGCGGCGCGCTGGTTCTGGCGGCGGGCGTGCTGATCGGCGGCGGCTAAGCGCGGGCTGAGCGCGCGTTTCGCCCCCGGTGCCCTTGCATCCCGCGCCGGGGCGTGGAACGGGTTGGCCAGATTGCTGACGGGACCGCGATGCTGCCGATCTTTCTGAAGACCCTGCCGTTCTTCGCGCTGATCGGCCTTGGCTTCGGCGCCGCGCGGATGCGCGTCTTCCCGCCCGAGGCGACGGCGGTGCTGACCCGCTTCGTCTTCTGGTTCGCGCTGCCAGCCATGCTGTTCCGGCTGTCGGCCGACCTTCCGCTGGCGGAAATCTGGAACCCCGGGCTGGTCATGGCCTATATGACCGCGACGCTGGCGCTGTTCGCCGCGCTGTTCGCTTTGTCCCGGTTGCGCGGCGCCACCATGGCCGAGGCGACGATCGAGGCGCAGTGCGGCACCATCGGCAATACCGGCTTTCTCGGCTTGCCGATGCTGGGGGTGCTGCTGGGATCGGCCTCGGTGCCGGCGTTGCTTCTGATTCTCAGCATCGATTCGGTTATTTTCTCGGGTCTCGTCACCCTGCTGATCACGGCGGAACGCGAGGGCGGACTGCGGCTGCATTCGGTCAGGGCGATGGGCCTTGGCCTCGCGAAGAACCCGCTGGTCGCCTCGATGGTCGTCGGGTTTCTGTGGTCGGGCGTGGGGATCCCGGTGCCGGGCGTGCTGGACGAGGTGCTGGGCCTGCTGGGGTCGGCCGCGACGCCCTGTGCGCTTTTCGCCATCGGCGCCTCGCTCGCGGAACGCTCGGCCGAGCGGCTGGCGGTCGCGGGATGGCTTGCCTTTGCCAAGACGGTGTTGCATCCCGCTGCGGTGGCCTTCGCGGCGCAGGCGGTCTTTGCCGTGGATCATGCCTCGTCCGTGGCGATGATCGCCTCCGCCGCGCTGCCGGTGGCGGGGAATGTCTATATCCTCGCCCGCCATTACGGGGTCGCACCGCAACGGGTGTCGGCCTCGATCCTGATTTCCACGGCGGCCAGCATCGTTACGGTGCCGGTCGTCATCGCCTGGGTCGCGGGGGCCTGATCCCCCGGCCGACCCGGTCGCCTCGCGTAAGGAGAACGACATGAAGACCGTATCCGAAAGCCGGTGTTTCGGCGGCGTGCAGGGGGTTTACACCCATGCCTCGCAGGCGACCGGGACCGAGATGACCTTTGGCCTGTTCCTGCCTGAACAGGCAGAGGACGGGCCGGTTCCCGTGCTCTGGTTCCTGGCCGGGCTGACCTGCACGCATGAGAATGCGATGATCAAGGCCGGCGCGCAGCGTTGGGCCGCAGAATACGGCATGGCGCTGGTCTTCCCGGACACCAGCCCCCGCGGCCCCGGCGTTCCGAACGACGAGGCCTATGACATGGGGCAGGGCGCGGGGTTCTACGTCAACGCGACCGAAGGCCCCTGGGCCAAACATTTCCGTATGTGGGACTATGTGACCGACGACCTGCCGCACCTGGTCTTCAACACCTTTCCGGTGGACGAGTCTCGCCAGGCGATCACCGGCCATTCCATGGGCGGCCACGGCGCGCTGACCGTCGCGATGAGCTTTCCGGGACGCTTTGCCTCGGTCTCGGCCTTCGCGCCGATGACCAACCCCTCGGTCTGCGAGGAATGGGGGCGCCGGCAGTTCACTGCCTATCTGGGCCGCGACGAAAGCCTTTGGGGCCAGTATGACGCGACGGTGCTGATGCGCAAGCGCGGCTTCGACGGGCCGATGCTGATCGACCAGGGCACCGCCGACCAGTTCCTGGAACATCTGCGGCCCGAGGCGCTGGCGACAGCGGTGGCCGAGCGGCGGCAGGGCGCGATCCTGCGGCTGCAAAAGGGCTATGATCACAGTTATTTCTTCGTCTCCTCTTTCATCGAGGATCATATCGCCTTCCACGCGACGGCGCTGCACGGCTGAGGGGACGGGGATTGGCGGTCTATATTGATGCCGACGCCTGCCCCGTGAAGGCCGAGGCCGAGCGGGTCGCCACCCGGCACGGGGCGCGGATGTTCGTCGTCTCGAACGGCGGCATCCGGCCGCTCGCCAACCCTCTGGTCGAGATGGTCTATGTCCCGCAAGGCCCGGACGAGGCCGACAAATGGATCGCGGCCCATGCCGGCCCCGGTGACGTGGTGGTGACCGGCGACATCCCCCTGGCCGCGAAATGCGTCGCCGCCGGCGCGCGGGTGGTCAAACACAACGGCGAGGTGTTGAGCGAGCGCAACATCGGCAATGTGCTGGCCATGCGCGACCTGATGACGGACCTGCGTTCCGCCGATCCGTTCCTGAAAGGCGGCGGGCGCAGCTTCGCCGCTGCCGACCGTTCGCGCTTTCTTGACGCGTTGGACCGGGCGCTCCGCGCGGCGGGGGCGTGATGTCGCGGGTGGAACAGACGGCGCCTGTCGAAGCGCCGATTTTGCCGGGCATGGAGACGGGGGAATCGGACAGCGCCAGGCGGAACGCGACGATCGGCATGGCCAGCGCGGTCGGCGCGTCGGTGGTGTTTTCGGTCAACGATGTCTGCTTCAAGTTCCTGTCGGGCGGCTATGCGCTGCACGAGCTGGTGCTGATCCGTGCGCTGATCGGCATCATCGTCATGCTGTCGATCGTGCTGCCGGTCGGCGGCGGGCTGCGCCTTATCAGAACGCGACGCCCGCTGCTGCATCTGTTCCGCGCGCTGATGATCATCTGCTCGAACCTGACCTATTACGCCGGGCTCGCGGCCCTGCCGCTGGCCGACGGGGTGGCGATCTTCTATGTCGCCCCGATGATGATCACCGCGCTTTCGGTGCCGCTTCTGGGCGAGAGGGTCGGGCCGCGCCGCTGGACGGCGGTCTGCGTCGGTCTGCTGGGCGTGATCGTCATGCTGCGTCCCGGAGGGGCGACGTTCGACTATGCCGCGCTGCTGCCGGTCGCCTCGGCCTTTTTCTATGCGATCTCGAACCTGACGGCGCGGCGGCTGGGGGCGACGGAGTCGCTGCCGGCCATGACTTTCTGGGTGCAGGTGACCTTCGTCATCGTCTCGGCGAGCATGGGGCTTTTCTTCGGCGACGGGCATCTGGCGGAAGGGGCGCATCCGTCGGTGGCCTTTCTGATGCACGCCTGGGCTTGGCCCGAACTGCGGGACTGGCCGCTGTTGCTGATCGTCGGCTTCGCCTCGTCCTTCAGCGGGATGCTGATCGCCCAGGCCTATAGCAAGGCCCCGGCGGCGATGATCGCGCCCTTCGAATATGTCGCCATGCCGATCGCGGTGTTCTGGGGCCTGGTGGTTTTCGGCCAGTTTCCCGATGCGGTGTCCTGGATCGGCATTGCGCTGATCTGCGGCGCGGGGCTCTATATCTTTTGGCGCGAAACCGTGGTGGGGCGGAAATGACCGATTTGCGGCAAGACATCGGGGCGGTCGTTTTCGACATAGGCAATGTGCTGATCGAATGGCATCCCGAACGGTTTTACGACCGTGCCATCGGGCGCGAGGCGCGGCTGCGGCTGTTCGAAACGGTCGATCTGCACGCGATGAACGACAAGATCGACGCGGGCGCGCTGTTCCGCGAAACGATTTACGAAACGGCGGAGGCGCATCCCGACCAGGCCGCGGCGATCCGCATGTGGCACGACAACTGGATCGAGATGGCCTCGCCCCGGATCGACCGGTCGATCCTGCTGTTGCGTGCATTGCGAAACAAAGGTGTTCCGGTTTTCGCACTGACGAATTTCGGCATTCACAGCTTTGCCTATGCGCAGACGCAATACGACTTTCTGTCCGAATTCGACCGCGCCTATGTCTCGGGCCATATGGGCGTGATCAAGCCCGATCCGCGGATTTACGAAATGGTCGAGGCGGAGAGCGGCCTTTCCGGTGCCCAACTGATCTTTGCCGACGACCGGGCCGACAATATCGCCACAGCCGAGGCGCGCGGCTGGCGCGGCCATCTGTTCACC
This sequence comes from Rhodobacterales bacterium, assembly GCA_015654855.1. GTDB lineage: Bacteria > Pseudomonadota > Alphaproteobacteria > Rhodobacterales > Rhodobacteraceae > JAATGA01. The sequence continues at coordinate 6,980 of JAATGA010000367.1, read as the reverse complement.
GGAGCCGAGGGTTGGGCCCACCGTCTGGTGGACGAGGGGTTGCTGACCATGGCCGAAGCCGGTTTCTGACGCGGACGGGCATTATGCCCGGGTGCCCGAACCGTTCCACCAAAGGCAGATAACGCGATTGCCGACGGGATATTGCGAAAACTGTGGCTATCGGCGAATTCCGCCGGATCCGCGCAAATCCGTATTGCCCCATATGGCGGGCCGGAAGAATCTGTTATAAGCAGCGGATTATTTCTGTCTTTATGGAGCCGCGACAATGGATCTCTCTACCTTCTCCTTGAAAGAATTGCAGGATCTGCAATCCAAGGTGGCAAAAGAAATCTCCGGCTATGCCGAGAAGAAAAAGAAGGAGGCGCTGCTGAAGCTTGAAGAAGCCGCGCGCGATCTGGGGTTCTCGCTTGCGGAACTGACCGGCGTTTCGCCTGTGCGCAAACGCCCGGCGACGGCGGCGAAATACGCCAATCCGGCCAATCCCGCCGATACCTGGTCGGGCCGTGGCCGCAAACCGCGCTGGTATGTTGAGGCCCTGGCCGCCGGAAAAACGCCCGAGGATCTGGCGATCTGATCGCCTGATTCAGGCGACTTTCGTCAGCCAGGCCAGGAAGGCGCGCGCCGCGTGCCGCTGGGGTCCCGGCGGAGTGACGATGAAATAGCCCGGCAGCCGGTCACGGCTGTCGTAGACCACCCGCAGGCGGGATCGGCTGAGATCCTCCTCCAGCAGGGCGTGGCTTTCGACGATAAGTCCCAGCCCCTGGCGGGCGGCGGCAAGCGTCAGTTCCTCATCCGGGAACCAGGCGGCGTCGGGGTCTTCGGGGTCGAGCCCGTGGCTTTCCATCCAGCGCGCCTCTTCCGGGGTGCTGGAGGTCATGACCCAGGGCAGCGCCCGCATCTCGGCCGGCGTCAGCGCCTCGCGCCCCGCAAGCACCGTATCGACCAGTTCCGGCGCCCCCGCCACCACCAGCCGGGCCGAGGTCAGATAGCGCGCCTCCATTCCCGGCCAGTCGCCGTTGCCATAGCGGATCCCCAGGTCCATCCCCTCGCGCCGAAGATCGACCAGGCGGTGTTCGGGGTGCAGCGACAAGGCGATGTCGGGGTGGGCTGCCCAGAACAGCTTCAGTCGCGGCATCAGCCATTGCGTGGCGAAACCGGGCGAGAGCGTGATCCTGACCGGGCGGTCGTCGCCGCCCCGCGCGACCTCCACCGCCGTCTGGATCGCGGCGAAAGCCTCTGCCAGCACGGTGGCGAGTTGCGCACCCTCGCCCGTCAACGCCATGCCGCGCCCCGACCGTGCGACCAGCGCAACCGAAAGGTTTTCTTCCAAGGACCGGACTTGTTGCGCCACCGCCGCATGGGTGACGTTCAGTGCCCTTGCCGCAGCAGAATAACCGCCGAGCCGTGCCACAGCCTCGAAGGCACGCAGGGCGGACAGCGGCGGCATCCGGGTCCAGTCGAGTTCCATATGATAGTCCTACTTACAATTCAGCAGAATTCCTGACTCGCGTGTCGTTCTCAAAGCGCCTATATGATGCGCATCCCCGAGAGGGAAATGGAGACTTATCATGCTGAAACTGCTTGCTGACACGCTGGTCATCGCGATCCGCCACGAACCCTTCCGCGCCGGCGACAAACGCCGCGCCCGCTAAGCCGTGCAGAGCGCCAACAGCGCCGCATGTCTTGCCACATAGTCCGTCCGCACCGATGCGGGCGGACGTAGTTTTATCTGCAATCCCGCAATCAGCCCCGGATCCGGCTTGCCGAAGAACCGATCCGCCTCGGCGGTGCTGAACCCCGCGATCTGCACCGCCTCCAGCCAGGCGGAAACCCGGTCCGCCGCCTTGATCGCCTTCTTCACCGCCAGCGGCAGCACCGCCGGCAGGCCGAATCGCAGATGCACCGCGATGGCGAGGCGCGCGTCCAACTCGCCATAGGATGGCCCCACCGCCGCCTTCACCGGGCTGATCATGTCGCCGAGCACATATTCCGGCGCGTCGTGCAGCAACGCCGCCAGCCGCCATTTCGGCAAGGCCCCCCCGGCGCGGACGAACAATTCCTCGACCAGCAGCGAATGTTCGGCCACCGAATAGGGGAAGTCGCCCCGCGTCTGGCCGTTCCAGCGCGCGACGAAGGCCAAGCCATGGGCGATGTCCTCGATCTCTATATCGACCGGGGTCGGGTCCAGCAGATCGAGCCTGCGGCCCGACAGCATCCTTTGCCAGGCGCGCGCCGGTTTCGCCATAGGCCTATTTCGGGCTGCGCTTGGCGAGGATGCGTTGCAGCGTCCGGCGGTGCATCGACAACCGCCGCGCGGTTTCCGAAACGTTGCGGTCGCACATTTCATAGACGCGCTGGATATGTTCCCACCGCACCCGGTCGGCCGACATCGGATTTTCCGAAGGGTCGGGCAGGGCATCGTTGCGCGACAGCAGCGCGTTGGTCACATCGTTCGCATCCGCCGGTTTCGACAGATAGTCCGTCGCCCCGGCCTTGACCGCCGCCACCGCCGTGGCGATCGCGCCATAGCCGGTCAGCACCACGATGCGGCAATCGGGCCGGCGCTCGCGCAGGGCTTCGACCACATCGAGGCCATTGCCATCCTCAAGCCGCAGATCGACCACCGCATAGGCGGGCGGGCGCGACAGGGCGATGGCGCGACCGGCGGCGACGCTTTCCGCCGTCTCGGGCGCGAAGCCGCGCTTTTCCATCGCCTTTGCCAGCCGTTTGACGAAAGGCTCGTCATCGTCGACGAGCAGCAGCGAAGGGTCGGGCCCGATCTCGGCGCTGAGGTCTTCTGCCATGTTCCGCATCCTTCGCGATTGATCCGGGCGCAAAGCCTAAGCTGCAACGCCGGGATGGTCAATTTCACCGCGCCCTGTGCATGGGGCGGCCGGGTTCAGCCCGCATTCAGAATGCAGGACGCTTTTTCCGCCATCTGGTCGGCGGTCTCGTCGCGCTTGAAAAAGCCGGCGAACCGGCCACCTGGCAGCATCAGGTAGGTAAAAGTCGAATGGTCGACCATGTAGAACCCGTCCGCGCTCTGCGGCACCTTCGCATAGACCTTATAGGCCTTTTCGGCCGCAGCCACCTGTTCGGAACTGCCGGTCAGCGCGACCATGCGGGGATGGAACATCTCGCCGTATTCCGCCATGATCGCGGGCGTGTCGCGGGCGGGGTCGACGCTGATGAAAACCGGCGTCACCTCGAAGCCGCGCTCTTCCAGGATATCCGTGGCCTCGGCGTTGCGGGCATTGTCGAGCGGGCAGACATCCGGGCAGAAGGAATAGCCGAAATAGACCAGCGCCGGTTTGGTCAGCAGCGCGGCGTCGGTCACCGTTTGGCCCTGGCCGTCGATCAGGGTGAAGGGGCCGCCGATATCGCCGCCCGCAACCCCCATCCCGCAGCGCGCCGATACATCGCCGCGCCCGAGCAGCGCCGCCAGTCCGGCGATGTCGCGCCCGCTGGCGAGCCAGGCGATGACGCCGAGGAAAATCGCGGTGACGGCGGTGGCGAGGATCGCGGCGAGGCGGGTCATGGTTCGGGTCTCGGTTTATCGGGCGTTTGCGCCAGGTTCGGACAAGCTGGCGCATTGATCCGCCATCCGGCGGCTTTTAACAATGCCCGACGATCCGCGACAGCGAAAGGGCAGGGGACCGGCATGGCAAGACAGATCGCCGAAAGGGGGACCAGCGCCCTCGGCCCCGGCCTGACCCCGGACCCCGAGGGCGCCTGGCTCAGCCTTCGGACGCTGATCCTGTTGCGCTGGATGGCGGTGGCGGGCCAGGCGGCGGCGTTGATCGCGGCGATCAGCTTCTTCGACCTCGACGTGCCGCTCGGCACCGGGCTGCTGATCGTCGGCGTATCGGTCGCGGTCAACCTCACGCTGGCGCTGCGGGGGCCGGGGAACCTGCGGCTGACCGGAACGCCGGCGATGCTGATGCTGCTTTTCGACCTGGTGCAACTCGCGGCGCTGATCGGGATCACCGGCGGGCTGTCGAACCCCTTCGCGCTGCTGATGCTCGCCCCCGTCACCGTCGCGGCGAGCGCGCTGACCCTGCGGCCGACGCTGGTGCTGGGGGGCGTGTCGATCCTGCTGGTGACGCTCGTCTGGCGCATCCATCTGCCGTTGCATTACCGCAACGGCACCGTGGTCGAGATGCCGGATCTGTTCCGGTTCGGCTTCTGGCTCGCCACAGTGATCGGGATCCTGTTCCTCGGGCTGTATGTCCGCCGCGTCGCGACCGAGGTGCGGTCTATGTCGAACGCGCTGCTGGCGACCCAGATGGCGCTGGCGCGCGAGCAGAAGCTGACCGATCTCGGCGGCGTGGTCGCGGCGGCGGCGCATGAGCTTGGCACGCCCCTGGCCACCATCAAGCTCGTCAGCGCCGAGATGATGGACGCTTTGGAGGGTCAGCCCGATATCCGCGAGGATGCGCAACTGATCCGGGAGCAGGCCGACCGCTGCACGGCGATCCTGCGGTCGATGGGCAGGGCGGGCAAGGACGACCTGCATATGCACGCGGCCCCCCTCGGCGCCGTCCTGCGCGAGGCGGCGGAGCCGCATATGCACCGCGGCAAGACGGTCGGCATCGACCTGACCCCCGACCCCGGCACGCCGGGGCGCGAACCCTCGATCCTGCGCCGGCCCGAGATCATCCATGGCCTGCGCAACCTGATCCAGAACGCGGTCGACTTTTCTGCCGCGCAAGTCTGGATCGAAGGGGAATGGACCTCCGACCGCATCCTTCTGCGCATCACCGACGATGGCGAGGGCTATCCGCCGCAACTTCTGGGCCGGATCGGCGACCCCTTCGTGCGCTCGCGCCGCGCGCCGGCACGGCCCGAATACGAGGGGATGGGGCTTGGGCTGTTCATCGCCAAGACGCTGCTGGAACGCACGGGGGCGCGCCTGTCCTTTGCCAATGCCGCCGAAGGCAGGGCGCATCCCGAACGCCGTGGCGCCGTGGTAGAGGTGACCTGGCCTGCCGCTGCCGTCCGCGCGCCCGCCGATCTGGCCGTCGGGGCGAACCGGCCGATCGAGGGCTGACCGGGGGTACGGCGGCGTGGCGGGCTTGCCCCGGGCACGCACGGCGGGTTGCTTAACGTGTCGTTAATCCTCTTTGCCCTAACCTGCCCCCTGTTGCCGGATGAAGGAGGGTGCATTGGCGGGCTGGGGGCTTTATCTGGGATTGCTGGCTTCTGCGGCTCTCGCCTGCGCCATCGGTCTGCTGATCGTCGCGGCCTTTCCGATGGCGCGCCGGCCGCAAGGGTCGATCTTTCTTGCCGAGGAAGAGGGCGCGGTTTTCCTTTTCGACGGCGAGACGCTGGTCGATGCCAATCCCCAGGCGCGAGCGCTGCTGTCGCGCTCGCATCTGCGCGGCGGGCCGTTCACACAGCTTACGGCCTTGCTGTCGCGGGATTTCCCGGGCTTTGCCGGGGCCGTTGCGGGCCTGTCGGCGACAGGGTTGTTCCAGGCAACGGCCGCGCCGGCCCATGGCGCCTCTCTGGTGCTCGACGCCGAACTGCGCGGCGGGCTGACGCGGATCGCCTTGCAGGATGTCGGCGTGACGGCGGGACTCGCCGGCCCCGATCCGATGATCCATCGCGCCATGGCCGACGAGATCGGGGATTTGCGCCACCTTGCCGCCGAGGCGCCGCTGCCTGTCTGGCGCGAGCGTTCGGATGGCGCGGTGATCTGGGCGAACGCGGCCTATCTCGCGCATGTCACCGCCCAACTCGCCCCCGGAGAGGAGACGGGCTGGCCGCTGCCCCGGTTGTTCGAGCGCACCGCGTCCGCCCAAGGGGCTGCGGGTCAGCGGCAAAGCCTTACCTTGCCCGGTGGCAAGGTCCTGTGGTTCGACCTGGCTCATGTGTCCGATGGCGAGGGGCGGATCCTCTATGCTTTGCCCGCAGATGCGGCGGTGCAGGCCGAGCGCTCTCTCAGGGATTTCGTGCAGATCCTGACGCAGACCTTCGCGCATCTGCCCATCGGGCTTGCGATTTTCGACCGGGGGCGGCAGTTGCACATGTTCAACCCGGCGCTGCTGGACCTGACCGGACTGCCGGCGGATTTCCTGTCGCTGCGCCCCTCGCTTCTGTCGGTGCTCGATGCGCTGCGCGACACCAACATGCTGCCCGAGCCGCGGGATTACCGTGGCTGGCGCCGCCAGATGCTCGAAATGGAAAAGGCCGCCGCCGCCGGTCTTTACGAAGAGATGTGGAGCCTTTCGGGCGGCCAGACCTATCGGGTGATGGCGCGGCCTCATCCGAACGGTGGCCTCGCGCTGATGATCGAGGATGTCTCGGTCGAGACGTTGCGGACCCGCCGCTACCGCGCGGCGCTGGAGATGCATCAGGCGGTTGTCGACGCCATGGACGAGGCGGTCGCCGTCTTCGCCCCGGATGGCGAACTGGTCTCGGCCAATCCGGCCTATGCCGCGCTTTGGGGCGGCGATCCGGCCGCGGGCCTGTCGCGCACCGGCTTTCGCGCCTGTTGCCGGGACTGGCGCGCAGCCACCACGCCGGATCCTATCTGGGACCGGGCTGCGGAATTCGCCGTGGCTTCGGGCGCGCGCAGATCGTGCCTGGGCGAGGCGCGGCTGAACGACGGCCGGCTTTTGCGCTGCCGCTTTCTGCCGCTGCCGGGGGGGGCGACGCTCGCCGGCTTTACCCTGGCCGAAAACGGGAAGGATGAGCGCAACCTGTCGGGTCGACGCGGGGCCGATCCGTCGCCCCGCAACCGTCGCAGGGCATGAGGGGGCCGAGAGGCGCGGGCGAGAGGATTGCGCGCCGTGGCCGCGAACGCCGGGGGTTCGATTGCCGGGGGTTCGATTGCCGGCGCGGGCCACGCAGGGGCCTTGACGGATCCGGCCCCGGCGGCTGTGATTCGCCACCTCGCCACCTCGCCACCTCGCCACCTCGCCACCTCGCCACCTCGCCACCTCGCCACCTCGCCACCTCGCCACCTCGCCACCTCG
>JAATGA010000263.1 GCA_015654855.1 Rhodobacterales bacterium | reverse complement strand
GACCAGCCCATCACGTGATCGCCGACAAAGCTGATCTTTCGCTCTCGCCAGGCGAACGCCAGATGGTTGGCGGTATGGCCCGGCGTCGCCACCGCCTGCAGCGTCCAGCCGTCGCCCTCGACGGTGTCGCCGTCGGCAACCCTGACATCGGGATTGAAATCGCGGTCGGCGCCGGATTCCGGATTGTGCTTCTCGCTCTCGTAGCGCGGCCGCGACGCCCGGTGCGGGCCCTCGGCATAGACGGTGGCGCCGGTCGCAGCCTTGATCCGCGCCGTGTTCGGCGAATGGTCGCGATGGGTGTGGGTGACCAGGATATGCGTCACGGTCTCGCCGCGCACGGCGTCCAGCAGCGCCTTGGCGTGCGCCTCGTCATCAGGGCCGGGATCGATGATCGCGACCTTGCCCTTGCCGACGATGTAGCTGACCGTGCCGGTGAAGGTGAACGGGCTCGGATTGTCGCAGAGAACCCGCCGCACGCCGGGGCGGGCCTCATCGACGACGCCGGGCAGAAGCGGAAAATCGCGGTTGAACGGGATGTCGTCGTTATCGGCCATGGGATTTCCTACCAACAGCCGTCATACCCCGCGAAAGCGGGGTATCCAGTAATCGCCGGCACGGAAGAGAAAACGAGATGCCGCGGAGTACTGGATCGCCCCGCCTTCGCGGGCGATGACGGCGGAATACGGGGCCACGTTCGCGGGTCCCTCTACACCATTACGAAAACGCCTGGATGCCGGTGATGGCGCGGCCCAGGATCAGGGCGTGCACGTCGTGGGTGCCCTCGTAGGTGTTCACGGTTTCCAGATTCGCGGCGTGACGCATCACGTGATACTCGATCTGGATGCCGTTGCCGCCATGCATGTCGCGCGCCATGCGGGCGATGTCGAGCGCCTTGCCGAAATTGTTGCGCTTGACGATGGAGATCATCTCCGGCGCCATCTTGCCCTCGTCCATCAGCCGGCCGACGCGCAGGCTTGCCTGCAGGCCAAGCGCGATCTCGGTCTCCATGTCCGCGAGCTTCTTCTGCACCAGTTGCGTCGCGGCAAGCGGACGGCCGAACTGCTTGCGGTCGAGCGTGTATTGCCGCGCCGCATGCCAGCAGAACTCGGCGGCGCCCATGGCGCCCCAGGCAATGCCGTAGCGCGCATTGTTGAGGCAGGAGAAAGGTCCTCTCAGCCCCTGGACATGCGGCAGCAGGTTGTCCTCGGGCACGAAGACATCGTCCATCACGATTTCGCCGGTGATCGAGGCGCGGAGCGAGAACTTGCCCTCGATCTTGGGCGCCGACAGGCCCTTCATGCCCTTTTCCAGCACGAAGCCGCGGATCTTGCCGCCATGCGCCTCGGACTTGGCCCAGACGACGAAGACATCGGCGATCGGCGCGTTCGAGATCCACATCTTGGACCCGTTCAGCACATAGCCTCCGGCGGTCTTCTTCGCGACGGTCTTCATGCCGGCGGGATCCGACCCGGCATCGGGTTCGGTCAGGCCGAAGCACCCGATCCATTCGCCGCTCGCCAGTTTCGGCAGGTATTTCACCCGCTGCTCTTCCGAGCCATAGGCATAGATCGGATACATGACGAGGCTCGACTGCACCGACATCATCGAGCGATAGCCCGAGTCGACCCGTTCGACCTCGCGCGCGACGAGGCCGTAGGAGACGTAAGAGGCCCCCAGCCCGCCGTATTCCTCCGGCACGGTGACGCCAAGAAGCCCCATCTCGCCCATCTCGCGGAAGATTTCGGGATCGGTCTCTTCCTTCTCGAAAGCCGAGATCACCCGGGGTTGCAGCTTTTCCTGCGCATAGGCGCGGGCGGAATCGCGGATCGCCCGCTCTTCCTCGGTCAGTTGTTCGTCCAGCCGGAACGCATCCTCCCAGTCGAAACGTGACAGGTCGGGGGCATCTTTCGGTTTCAGGGCCATCAGCGGTTCCTCATCCTCTTTGGCGCGATCATAGGGAAAAACCGGCTTGCGTCCAATGAAATGGCCTTGCAGTCTTATGACTGAAACTCATCAACAAGGTCGCCGATGCGCCATAGCTGGACCCCGACGCTGAACGAGCTTGAGGCTTTTCGCGCCTGCGCGGGAACCGGATCGACGACCCGGGCGGCGCAGATGCTGGGCCTTACGCAAAGCGCTGTCAGCCGCTCTCTCGCCTCGATGGAGGCTCGGCTCGGCGTGCGGCTGTTCCACCGCATCCGGCAAAGACTGACGCTTTCGGATGCGGGACGGGCGATCCTGCGCGATACCGACCGTATCCTGAACGACCTCGACCAGGCGGCGCTGACGGTGATGTCCTTCGGCGGACAGCGCGATGTGCTGCGGCTGGCGGTGCTGGCGAGTTTCGGCACCTCCTGGCTGATCCCGCGGCTGTCGCGCTTTCACCGTATCGCCCCGGGCATCACCATCGACATGACCTCGGCGATGACGGCGGTCGATTTCGACCGCTCGCCCTATGACGCCGCCGTGCAGCGTATCGCGCATCGCGGCCCCGGCACCCATGCCCTGCCGCTGATGGAGGAGCGGCTGATCGCCGTCGCCGGCCCCGGCCTTCTGCCGCCCGAGGCGCCGCTGATCGAGGATGCGGAACTCGCCCGCCTGCCGCTGCTGCAACAGGCGACGCGGCCCGACCTATGGCTCGACTGGTTCCTCGATGCGGGCCTCGACCCGATCACCATCCTGCGCGGCGCGCGGTTCGAACATTTCGGCATGGTGCTGGCAGCCGCGCGCGCCGACCTCGGCATCGCGCTGGTCCCCGAGGTGCTCGCGGCCGCCGACCTCGCCGCCGGCCATTTGCGCCTGGCCTCGGCCCGGTCGATCGCGGGCCGCTCGCCCTATGCGCTCATCTGGCCGGCCGGGCGCGAGGAAAGCCGCGCGCTCCACCTTTTCCGCGACTGGATCGCGGCCGAGGCAACTCTGCCAAAACCTCTCTGACCCGCCCCTCCATCCTGGCGAAAATATCCCACGGGGGGCGGAGGGTGTGAAGCCCCCGCTTTCCGACGGTTCAGACAGAACCGCGCGGCATCGGATTGCTCCCGGCCTTATAGGCCGACCAATCGGCGATGTCGGGATAGAACTGCCGCCGCCAGGCGCGCACGCGGGGGTTCATCACCCGCCGCCACAGGGGCGGAATCATTGCCACCGAGGCCATCAGCGGATAGCCGAAGGGCAGTTGCGGCGCTTCTTCCTCGGCATAGGTTTGCAGCAAGGGAAACCGTCGGTCGGGCTTGTAATGGTGGTCCGAATGCCGTTGCAGATTGATCAGCAACCAGTTCGAGGCCATATGCGCCGCGTTCCAGCTGTGGCGCGGCAGGACATGTTCATATTTCCCTTCGCCCAGGTGGCGGCGGGTCAGGCCGTAATGCTCGATGTAATTGGTCAGCTCCAGCTGCCAGATCGCGATCAGCGCCTGCCAGACCAGCAACAGAAGCCCTTGCCAGCCTCCAAGCACCAGCGCCAGCAGCGCCATCGCGCCTTGCAGCGCGAGATAGCGCCAGAACGGGTTCTGCCGGCTCGCCATGGTCAGGCCCTTGCGCGCCAGCATCTGCCGCTCCGCCGCCCAGGCGGAACGCGGGCAATCCCGCAGCACGCGGAAGAAATAGCGGTGGAATCCCTCGTTATACCGCGCCGTCACCGCGTCTCGGGGCGTGCCGACATAGAGGTGGTGAACCCGCAGATGCTCGCTGCGGAAATGGCTGTAGAAGACATTGGCCAGCAGCAGATCGCCCAGCCAGCGCTCGGCCCGGTTCTTCTGATGCAGCAGTTCATGCGCATAGACGATGCCGATGGCGCCCGAGATCACCCCCATGCCGAAGAACAGCCCCACCTTCTCCCACGCGCCCAGATGGTCGGTATGGGTCACATACCAGATCAGCCAGAAGGTCAGGCAGAACTGAATCGGAAACCAGATCAGCGTGATCAGCCGATACCAGAACAGCCCCGCCTCGGGCGTGTCGGTATCGGGGTTTTCGAGGTTCAGCCCGGTGATGAAGTCCAGCAGGTCGAACAGGAACCAGGCGAAGCATGGCAGCAGCAGCACCGTCCAGCCGCCGTAAACCGCGCCCGCCGCTGCCAGCGGCACCGTCAGCAGCGACAGCCAGAAGGGCAGGGCGTTCTTCAACCGGACGACTTCGCTTGCGGGGACCATGGGCGGAAACTCTCGAAATGACGGGCGAAAGGGCGGCGGTGCGCTGGCATCGCGGGCTGGCTTTCGCGGCGAAGTCTAATCGGTCGCGCCGATCCGGCCAAGCGGACGCATCGTCGCTGCCAGATCATGCGCCTTGCGCATCAGCGTGGGCAGATCGCCGGGCGCAGCTTTGCGCCATTCGCCGCGTTCGGGGTTGCCGCCACCGTCGGGCGGCAGTTCGGCGGCCATCACCGTCAGGACCAGGTGGAAATGGGTGAAAGTGTGGCGCACCTCGCCTGCTGCCTGCCAGCCGGCGGCAAGGGGCGGCGCGGCCTCGGTCCCGTCCCAGCCGGTGCCGGGAAAGCCCGCCGTTCCGCCCAGAAGGCCCCGGTCGGGGCGCTGCTCGATCAGCCATTCCGCGCCCCGCCGCGCGATCCAGACCATGCCCTGGCGCGTGGGTTTGGCCGCTTTGGCGGCTTTACGGGGCAGGTCCGTCTGGATCCCCTCCGCCCGCGCGGCGCAAGACGCGTTCAGCGGGCAGATGCCGCAGGCCGGGTTGCGCGGGGTGCAGATCGTGGCGCCGAGGTCCATGACGGCTTGCGCATAATCGCCGGGCCGCTCAAGGGGCGTATGCCGCGCCGCAAGCCGGGAGAGTTCGGCTTTCGCCCCCGGCAAGGGCGCCTCGACCGCGTGGAGACGGGCCATCACCCGCTCGACATTTCCGTCGACGACGGTGGCGGGTTCGTCGAAGGCGATGGCGGCGACGGCGGCGGCGGTATAGGGGCCGACCCCGGGCAGGGCCAGAAGCCCCTCGCGGGTTTCGGGAAACCGTGCGTCGTGATCCGCCGCCACCGCCCGCGCGCAGGCAAGCAGGTTGCGGGCGCGGGCGTAATAGCCAAGCCCTGCCCATTCGGCCATGACATCCGCATCCGCCGCCGCCGCCAGATCCGCGACCCGCGGCCAACGTTCGGTAAAGCGGGTGAAATAGCCCCGGACCGCCGCGACGGTAGTTTGTTGCAGCATCACCTCGGACAGCCAGATGCGATAGGGGTCGGGACGCTCGCCAGCCCGCCGCGCGGCGGGGCCGATGCGCCAGGGCATCACACGCGCGTGCCGGTCATACCAGGCCAGCAGCGCGGCGGCCGTGGCATCCGGGCCGGCGGCAAGGGCCATGCCCCCTTCCGCCGGGGCATCCGGCGCCAAGGTTTTCTCGGTGGCTCTCTGCGGGGCGTCACGCAATCTTTATGCCTTTCGGGCAGCTGGCTACTGGCGGGCGGGCGCGTCGCCGCTAAGATAGGCAAAACCCGGCGAAGGACCAGATGGCGCGTAAAGCACTTCCCCCCCCGAATGCCTCGCGGCGGATGCGCGGCTTCGAATCGGCCTTCGGGCTGATGCGGGATCCCGTGCGCGCCGCGGGCGAGACGCGCGGCTTTGCCGTCGCGCGTCTGCTGACCCACTGGACCGAGGCCGTGGGCGAGGATCTGGCCGCCATCACCCGCCCCGTCAAGGTCAGCTACGGGCGCGAAGGGTTCGGGGCCACGCTGGTGCTGCTGGTCGCTGCCGCCCATGCGCCGATGATCCGTATGCAGGAGGCGCGCATTCGCGAGCGGGTGAACGCCGTCTATGGCTATGCTGCCATCGCGCGCATCCAGATGACGCAGACCGCGCCTGTGGGCTTTGCCGAGGGGCAGGCCGATTTCACCCATGCGCCGAAGGCGGCCACACCCGCCCGTCCCGATCCCGCGATCCGGGCCGAGGCCGAGGCCACTGCCGCACCGATCCGCGATGAGGCGTTGCGCCTCGCGCTGGAGCGGCTGGCCGAAAACATTCTGACACGCCGAAAGACATGAGAGGGCAGATGAAACTGACACGACGTGAGACGCTGGCGGCCATGGCCGCGGCAGGGGCCGCCGGAGTGGCCGGCAATGCCGCCCTGGCGCAGGAAACAGCACCTGCCGCCGCGCCCGAGATCGCCGATTTCGGCCTTGGCCCGACCGACGCCAAGGTGACCGTGATCGAATATGCCTCGTTCACCTGCCCGCATTGCGCGAGTTTCCACTCGACCGTCTGGCCGCAACTGAAAGCCGACTACATCGACACCGGCAAGATCCGCTTCGTCTTGCGCGAGGTCTATTTCGACCGCTATGGCCTTTGGGCCGGGATGATCGCCCGCTGCGGCGGCGAGATGCGGTATTTCGGTATCACCGATATCGTGTTTGACACCCAGTCGGAATGGCTGGCCGACGATCCGAACGCCGCCGTGGCCAATCTGAAAAAGATCGGCCGCAAAGCGGGAATGGACGATGCCACCATGGACGCCTGCCTGAAGGACGGCGCCCAGGCCGAGGCGCTGGTCGCGCATTACCAGAAGAATGCCGAGGCCGACGGGCTGCAAGGCACGCCGAGCTTCGTCATCAACGGCACGCTGCATTCCAACATGTCTTATGACGAGATGAAGCAGGTGCTCGACGCCGAACTGGCGAAGTGATCGCCAAAGGGACGGGAGGGGGCTGTTCGCCCCTCCTGGCCCGTGCCGTGCCAATTCCCACCCCCGAGGATATTTTTGCGAAGAGGATGAGCAGGCACGCGGATTTGCGGTGATCGTTGGCGCCTATGGCGCGGGTTCGGCGAAAAGCAGCCGCGCGATTGCTGCGTCCAGCGGCGCCGCGTCCGCCAGTTGCAGCCGTACCGGCAGGGTGGCGATCCGGTCGCGCCAGGCGGGCGGCAGACGCATCGCATCCTTTTCGGTGGTGACGAGTTCCGCACCGAGCGCCGCGGCGCGGGCGGCGAGGGTCTCTGTCAGCGCGGGTGTCAGAGGCTGGTGATCGGCCAGGGGTTCGGCTCCGGCCAGATCGGCGCCGAGGCCACGGAGGGTCGCGAAGAACTTCTCCGGCCGGCCGATGCCGGCAAAGGCGAAAAGGCGGCGACCCCGCCAAACCGTGTGGTCCGGGATCGGGGTAAGCTCGCCGGTCAGGTGCGGCAGCGTGCCGATCTGCGTGCCCCAGGTGGCGGCGAATCGCGCCTGATCCGCCGCAGGGCCGATCGACAGGAGCAGATCTGCGCGGGCGAGGCCGACCGGGACCGACTCGCGCAGCGGTCCGGCGGGCAGGCAGAGGCCGTTGCCGAATCCCACGCCCGCATCGACCACCGCCAGCGACAGATCCTTGACCAGCGCCGGGTTCTGGAACCCGTCGTCCAGCAGGATCATCGCCGCGCCCCCGGCAATGGCCGCGCGCGCGCCGGCGGCGCGATCCTTCGCCACCCAGACCGGGGCGGGGCGGGCGATCAGCAGCGGCTCGTCCCCGGTGTCTGCGGCCCGGTGCCGGGTGGGATCGACCCGCACCGGGCCGTCGAATCGCCCGCCATGGCCCCGGCTGACGACATGGACGGCGATGCCGCGCGCGATCAGCCGCCCGGCCAGAGCGATGGTCGCGGGCGTCTTGCCGGTGCCGCCGGCGTTCAGGTTGCCGATGCAGATCACCGGCACGGGCGCGCGCCAGCCGGGGCGCGCCAGGCGGCGCGCCGTCGCAGCGGCGTAGACCCGCCCCAGCGGGGCCAGCAGCCGGGCGAGGGGGGCGGGACGGTCGGGCGGGGTGAACCAGAAATCCGGCGTCCGCATCAGTGCGGTCCGTCCGGCATCTGGCGCAGGGTCTCCATTACCCGGTCGGTGACCTCGGCCCCGTCCGAGGCCACGGCCCAGGCCGCCTGGGCAAGCCGCGCCGCCCGGTCGGGCTGCATCAGATCGCCCAAAGCCTCGGCCAGGTCCCTGGCCCCGGCGACAGCGCGGGCGCCTCGCGCCGCGCCCAGGCGTCCGAAGCTCGCCCCCCAGACCCCGGGTCGCGGCCCGTAGGCGATGGCCGAGCCGAGCGAGGCAGGCTCCATCGGGTTGCGGTTGCAGCCCTGGCCCGACAGGCTGCCGCCCAGGAAGGTGATCGGCGCCAGCCGATACCACAGCCCCATCTCGGCGCAGCTGTCGGGGATATAGACCTCGGTCTCGGGCGCGGGTTCCTCGTCGCGGCCGCGCTGCGCGACGATCCAGCCCTGTTCCGCCTCCATCCGGGCGGCGATCTGTTCGCTGCGCGCCGGGTCCTCGGGCACGAAGATCAACAGCAAGCGATGCGCAAGCTTCAGCGCCTCGGCAT
>JAATGA010000186.1 GCA_015654855.1 Rhodobacterales bacterium | reverse complement strand
GCCTCTTCCAGAGAGCCGAGGTCGATGCCCGCAGCGCCCATTTGCGCCGACATGCCGTCAAGCGCCGCGCGCGCCACCAGATCGGTGTAAAGCGAGATGGCGCGGGCCGCGTCGTCGTTGCCCGGGATCACATAGCTCACGCCCTTGGGCGAGCAGTTAGTGTCGACCACGGCCACGACCGGAATGCCCAGCTTCTGCGCCTCGGCGATGGCGAGGTCTTCCTTGCCCACGTCGATGATGAACAGCAGATCCGGCAGGCCGCCCAGTTCGCGGATCCCGCCGAGCGAGGCGTTCAGCTTGGCCTGCTCGCGCTCGACCATCAGCCGTTCTTTCTTGGTCAGGCCCTCGGCGCCGTTCGCCATGATCTCGTCGAACTGTTTCAGACGCTGGATCGACTGGGAAACGGTTTTCCAGTTGGTCAGCGTGCCGCCCAGCCAGCGGTGGTTGATGTAGTATTGCGCGCATTTCTCGGCGGCCTCGGCGACGGCTTTCTGGGCCTGACGCTTGGTGCCGACGAACAGCACGCGGCCGCCCTTGGCGACGGTATCGCGCACGACCTTCAGCGCCGTGTCCAGCATCGGCACGGTCTGGGTCAGGTCGATGATGTGGATGCCGTTGCGATCGCCGTAGATGTATGCGGCCATCCGCGGGTTCCAGCGTTGGGTCTGGTGGCCGTAGTGAACGCCAGCTTCAAGCAGCTGACGCATGGAGAATTCGGGAAGCGCCATGTCCATTTCCTTTCCGGTTTCATACCTCGGCGGATGATTTCAGGACCCGATCCGTCAGAATCGGCCCCCAACCGGTGGACCGCGACGGGATTTCTCCCCGTCCATGGCCCGCATCCGCCTGTGAAGTGGCGCGCATATACGCGGGCCGGCCCGGGATTGCAAGCCTGCGCGGCGACAGGGCCGGGCATGGATATACCGCTATATACGTTCCCGGCAAAGGCCGCCCATGATCCATGCGCCGCCAGCCGTCCGGCCCCGGCGACGGCTTGCCGGGCGGGCGGCGCCCTCCGCCCGCCGCCCTTGTGCCCTGCCCGCGCCGGTTCTATCTGTCGGCGCGAGGAAAAGGGCCGCCGATGCCGAACAAGCCGAAGAAAAAGGATCCGGGCTTCCAGCCCGTCCACTGGTTGCAGGACCGCTTTCTGCGCGGCCTGCTTGGCGGACTGCTGCTCTTGCCCTACGAGCGGCGGGTGCCCTTGTGCGGCTGGGTCACGGCGCATGTGATCGCGCCCCTTGCCGGCTACCGCGCGCGGGTGCGCGAAAACCTGGCGCTGGTCCTGCCCGGCCTGCCCGAGGCTGAGGTCCGCCGGATGGAGATCGCGGTGCCCGACAACGTGGGCCGCAGCGTGATCGAGATCTATTCCGGCCTGGAATTCATCGCCCGCGCCCTGGCCGAGCCGTTGCGCGGCCCGGGCGTCGCGGCGCTGGAAGAAGCGAAGGCGGCGCATCGCCCGGTTCTGCTGATCACCGGGCATTTCGGCAATTACGATGCGGTGCGCGGCAGTCTGATCGCGCGCGGGTATCCGGTCGGGGGTCTCTATCGCCCGATGAAGAACCGCTACTTCAACGACCATTACGTCAGGGCGATCTCGCGCATCGGAACGCCGCTGTTCTCGCGGTCGAAGCGCGGGCTGGGGGGGATGGTGAAGTTCCTGCGCGGCGGCGGCATGGTCGGCATGGTGATCGACCAGCATATGAATCGCGGCGCACGGCTGCGGTTCATGGGGGTCGATGCGATGACCGCGCTGTCGGCGGCGGAAATGGCGCTGAAATACGACGCTTTGCTGATCCCGACCTATGCGATCCGCCGCCCCGACGGGTTGAGCTTCGACATATTGGTCGAGGCTCCGGTGCCACATACCGATGCGGTGACCATGACCCAGGCGCTGAACGACAGTCTGGAGGCGCTGGTGCGCCTGCACCCCGATCAATGGTTCTGGATCCACCGCCGCTGGAAGGCGAAGCCGCAGGCGACCGAAGAGCCGGATCCCGACGAGGAAGACGACGTGGGCCGCGAAGGTCCCTGAACCTCTGCCGTCGAAGCCGGCCTCAGGGCTTGCCCGGCGCGCCGCCGCCCATCGCGTCGGGGTCGGCCGAAGGCGTCTTGCTGCCCATGGTCATCGCACCCGCCTCGCCCCCCCTGAAGGCCGCGCCGGCGTTGCGCAGCCCTGTCGCGGCGTTCGAGGGGGTCGCGGCGGCGGCGATTCCCACCGGCAGCGGACGGCCCGGCAGGCTGCCTGCCCGGTCCGACATCAGCCGCGCGGCGGCGACGATCTCGCCCGGACCCGGCTTTTGCAGCAGCACCACGACCGGATCGGTGCCCGGCGCGGGAACGCGCAGATCGAAGGCCCCTGCCCCGGACCACTCGCCCAGGGACTGCCAGTCGGTGACGACATTGGCATAGGTCACGGTCAGCCCTGCATTCTCGCCCCGCTCGATCCCCACGGTCTGGGTCGGGCGGTAGCGCACCATCTCGACCCGCAGCCGGCCGGCCGGCGACACCGGCGCCTCGACCCGGATATCCACCGCCTCGCCCGTCCGGGTCAGAGTGACCGCGGCGGCGCGCGACGCGGCCAGGCGGTCGCGGATCCGGTCCCCGACCTCGCCGGGGCGGTTGCCCTCGACCCGGGCCAGCCCGTCGACGATCATCTGCGGGGTATAGATCGACCGGCTGCCGATAGCGCGGGCATAGGCCTTCTGCCGCTCGGTAAAGCGGGCGTCGCCGAAACTGTCCTCCCAGCCGATGTAGTCCCAGTAGTCCACATGCAGCGACAGGGGAATCACATCCGGCTCGCGCGCGAGCGCGGCGAAGAAGGCATCCGCCGGCGGACAGGCCGAGCAGCCCTGCGAGGTGAACAGCTCGACAACCACCCCCGGCGCCGATTGCGGCATCCGCGGCTCGGTTTCGATCTGTGCCTGTGTCGGCCCGGCCAGACAGAGCAAGAGGCCACAGGCGGCGCTGACGATCTGTCGCATGGGCAAAGTCCGTTCCGCATTGGGTGGAACAGGTTCTAGCCATGCCCCCGCCCCGCTGCCAATCAAGGTTTTGCGAGCCGCCCGCGACCGTTGCGCCTTTGCATCGCCCTGCCTGTTGTGCGGGCAGTTGCCGGAATGGCGGATTCCGGGCCTTCCCTTTCGGCATACGACGGTATACAAACGCGACAGAGCGCTTGCGCCCGCGGCCCCCATGGGGCAGGAAGTGCAGGAACGACAGCGCCCGTGCCAGCATTCAGGAGGCCCGCATGACCGTCACCGTCGGCAAAGATTCCGCCAAAACCCGCAAGACATTGACCGCAGGCGGCCAGTCCGTCGCCTATTACTCGATTCCGGCAGCCCAGGCGGCGGGACTCGGCGATTTCTCGAAGCTGCCCGCCTCGCTGAAGGTCGTGCTCGAGAACATGCTGCGGTTCGAGGACGGCGGCTTCACCGTCTCGGTCGAGGACATCAGGGCCTTCGCCGAATGGGCGGCCCTTGGCGGTAAGAACCCGCGCGAGATCGCCTATCGCCCGGCCCGCGTGCTGATGCAGGACTTCACCGGCGTGCCGGCGGTCGTCGACCTGGCCGCGATGCGCGACGGCATCCTCGGGCTGAAGGGCGACGCGAAAAAGATCAATCCGCTGGTGCCGGTGGATCTGGTCATCGACCACTCGGTGATGATCGACGATTTCGGCAATCCGCGCGCCTTCCAGTTGAACGTCGATCTGGAATACGAGCGCAACATCGAACGCTATCAGTTCCTGAAATGGGGACAGAAGGCGTTCCAGAACTTCCGCGTGGTGCCGCCCGGCACCGGCATCTGCCACCAGGTGAACCTCGAATACCTGGCGCAGACCGTCTGGACCGACACCGACCAGAACGGCGAGGTCGTGGCCTATCCCGACACGCTGGTCGGCACCGACTCGCATACGACGATGGTCAACGGCCTGGCCGTCCTCGGCTGGGGCGTCGGCGGGATCGAGGCCGAGGCCGCGATGCTGGGACAGCCCGTCTCGATGCTGATCCCCGAGGTCGTCGGCTTCAAGCTGACCGGCCGGATGCTTGAGGGCACGACGGCGACCGACCTGGTGCTGAAGGTCGTCCAGATGCTGCGCAAACACGGCGTGGTGGGAAAATTCGTCGAATTCTACGGCGAGGGTCTCGACCACCTGCCGCTGGCCGACCGCGCGACCATCGCCAACATGGCCCCCGAATACGGCGCGACCTGCGGCTTCTTCCCTATCGACAACGAGACGCTGCGCTACCTGCGCAACACCGGCCGGCACGAAGACCGCATCGCCCTGGTCGAGGCCTATGCGAAAGAAAACGGCTTCTGGCGCGGGCCTGACTACGATCCGGTCTATACCTCGACCCTGCACCTCGACATGGGCGAGATCGTCCCGGCCATCTCGGGTCCGAAACGGCCGCAGGACTATCTGCCGCTGACCGACTCGGCCCGCTCGTTCTACAAAGTCGTCGCCGGTTATCGCGGCATCGACGTGTCGAGCGATGCGAACGAAATGACGGACGAGGGCGGCGGCGTGATCGCTCCCCCGCGCGATGCGCGCAAGACCGTTCCGGTCGAAGGCAAGGATTACACGATCACCGACGGTTCGGTCGTGATCGCGGCCATCACCTCGTGCACCAACACCTCGAACCCCTATGTGATGATGGGCGCGGGTCTGGTGGCGCGCAAGGCACGCGCGCTTGGCCTGACCCGCAAGCCCTGGGTGAAAACCTCTCTGGCCCCCGGATCGCAGGTCGTGGGCGAATACCTCGAAAAGGCCGGCCTGCAAGAGGATCTGGACGCCATCGGCTTCAACCTCGTGGGCTATGGCTGCACCACCTGCATCGGCAACTCCGGTCCGCTTGGCGATCCGGCGATCTCGAAGGCGATCAACGACAACGATCTGGTCGCCACCGCCGTGCTGTCGGGCAACCGCAACTTCGAGGGGCGGATCTCGCCGGATGTGCGTGCGAACTTCCTGGCCTCGCCGCCGCTGGTCGTGGCCTACGCCATCGCAGGCGATCTGAACATCAACCTGACCAGGGACCCGATCGCGCAGACGCCGGACGGCAAGGATGTCTATCTCAAGGACATCTGGCCCACCTCGAAAGAGGTCGCCGATCTGGTCGACACCGTGGTCACCCGCGCGATGTTCCAGGAGAAATACGCCGACGTCTTCAAGGGCGATGCCAACTGGCAGAATGTCGAGACCACCGACAGCGAAACCTACGACTGGCCGCCCAGCTCGACCTACATCCAGAACCCGCCCTATTTCCGCGGCATGTCGCAGGAGCCGGGCGTGATAACCAACGTCCGCGACGCGCGGGTGCTGGCGATCCTGGGCGACATGATCACCACCGACCACATCTCGCCCGCGGGTTCGTTCAAACCGACGACCCCGGCCGGGAAATACCTGCTGGAACGCCAGGTGGCGCCGAAGGATTTCAACAGCTACGGCTCGCGCCGCGGCAACCATGAAATCATGATGCGCGGCACCTTCGCCAACATCCGCATCAAGAACGAGATGCTGGATGGCGTCGAGGGCGGCTATACCAAAGGCCCGGACGGCGCGCAGACCATGATCTTCGACGCCTCGATGGAATATCAGGCGGCGGGCGTGCCGCTGGTGATCTTCGGCGGCATCGAATACGGCGCGGGTTCGTCGCGGGACTGGGCGGCCAAGGGCACCAACCTGTTGGGCGTCAAGGCGGTCGTGGCCGAGTCGTTCGAGCGGATCCACCGGTCGAACCTGATCGGCATGGGCGTCATCCCCTTCGAGTTCCAGGGCGGCGAGAACCGCAAGACGCTTGGCCTGAAAGGCGATGAGATCATCACCATCGAGGGCCTGGAAGGCGACATCAAACCGCTGAGCCTGGTGCCGATGACCATCACTTATGCCGACGGCACGGTGAAGGTCGTTCAGATCAAGTCGCGCATAGATACCGAGGTCGAGATCGAATACCTGAAGAACGGCGGCGTCCTGCACTACGTGCTGCGCAACCTCGCGAAGTCGTAAGAGCGGCGGCAGGAACGGCGAAAGGCCCGGGAGCGATCCCGGGCCTTTTGCATTTCTCCCCGGGGGCCGGACATGAAAAGGCCCGCCGGGCACAACTGCCGGGCGGGCCTTTCCGTCCTGCCCTGCGCCGGGGTCTCAGACCCCGGCGAGCGTGCCACGGTCGAGGCCGATCTCGCCCTCGACCCGATCGCTGCGGGCGATGAGGTAAAGCCCGAGGCCGGTCGTCAGCGCGGCGATGAAGAGCAGATACCAGGCGTGGGCCATCGGGTTGACCGACAGGAAGGTCGTCACCAGCACCGGCGTCAGCCCGCCGAAGATCGCGTAGGCGACGTTATACGAGAAGGACAGGCCCGAGAACCGCACCTGCGCCGGGAAGGCCCGCACCATGACGTAGGGCACCGCGCCGACCATGCCGACCGACAGCCCCATCAGGGCGTAAAGCGCAAAGACGACCGGCAGCGGCCCGCCGGCGTGGCTGTAGAACAACCAGGTCGCGACCCCGAAGAACGGCCCCGCCAGCGCGAAGAACCGACCCGAGCCAACGCGGTCGACGATGGCGCCCGAGGCGATGGTTCCGGCGATCAGGAACAGCGTGCCGAAGCTGGTCGCCAGCAGCGATTCCAGCGCGCTGTGGCCATAAAGCTTTTGCAGAAGGGTCGCGGTCATCAGCGTGGTGACGACGATGCCCGCCGACAGAACCCAGGTCAGCAGGCCCGAGATGATCACGCCGTGCAGGTGGTCGCGCAGCACGATCTTCAGCGGCAGCACGTCCTCGGTCACGCGGCTGGCCTTCATCTCCAGGAAGACCGGCGTCTCGTGCAGCCAGCGGCGCAGCCAGACGGCCAGCAAACCGAACACCCCGCCGATGAAGAAGGGGATGCGCCAGGCGAAGTCATGCACCTCGGCCGGCGAGAAGGTCCAGTTCACCGCCGTCGCGATCAGCGAACCCAGCAGGATGCCGAAGGTCAGCCCCGAGCAGAGAAAGCCGCAGGCCAGGCCCACGCGGCCCGCCGGCACATGCTCGGCCACGAAGGTCCAGGCACCCGGCACCTCGCCGCCGATGGCCGCGCCCTGCACCATCCGAAACAGGATCAGCAGCACCGGCGCGCCGATCCCCAGCGTCGCATAGGTCGGAAGACAGGCCATGGCGAGCGTCGAGACCGACATCAGAAAGACCGACAGCGCGAACACCCGCTTGCGTCCGTAACGGTCGCCGAAATGCGCCAGCACGATCCCGCCAAGCGGGCGGACCAGGTAGCCGGCGGCGAAAATGCCGAAGGTCTGGATCAGCACCAGCCATTCCGGCATCGAGGGCGGAAAGAACAGCGGCCCGATCACGGCGGCGAAGAACACGAAGATGATGAAGTCGTAGAATTCCAGCGCGCCGCCAAGGGCCGACAGCCCCAGGACGCGAAAATCTTCGCGGTTGAGCGCGCGGGGCTTGCCCCCGGGCGCGGATGACACATTCGCGGTCATGGCGTGTTCCGGCTTTCGTTGTTTCCTCCGGCCCACGCCTTGCCGGCGGAGCCGGGGCGACTTCTGCGTCAGATTTCGTGCGGCAACAAGGCGGAAGCGACAGAAAAATGCGCGGCGGCCCGGGCGGAACGCAAGGAAACCATTCCACGGACCCTTGGCGGCGAAAGCATCTGCGGGCGCAATTGCCAGAGGCCGGAAAAGGCATCGGCGACAGGGCCGCCCCGGGGCTCCGCCGCCGGAACTGCCTCATCTCACGGCGGGTTCCGCATCGGCCCCGCCCGCCGCCGTCAGGCGTCGAGGAAGGGAATCGGCACCCCCAGGGCCGCCAGCACCAGCACCACGTTCAGCGCCAGGATGCCAAGCGCCCCCGCCACCGTTGCATAGCGCAGGCCCCGGCGGATGGCGAAGGCGCCCATCACATCGGCCCGGCCCGAGAAATGGATCAGCGCCAGCAGCGGCACCGGAAGCGCGATGGACAGGATCACCTGGCTGACGACCAGCGCCTGGGTCGTGTTCACGCCAAGCGCCACCACCGCGAAGGCCGGGGCCATCGTCACCGCGCGGCGCAGCCAGACCGGGACCTGCACATGCAGGAAGCCCTGCATGATCATCTGCCCCGCCATGGTGCCCACCACCGAACTCGCGATCCCCGAGGCCAGCAGCGAGACGAGGAAGATCTCGGCCGCCGCCCGCCCCAGCAGCGGGGTCAGGGTCTTGTAGGCGGTCTCGATCTCGGCCACGTCGGAATGGCCCTGATGGAAGGCCGAGGCCGCCATCATCACCATCGCCATGTTGACCATCCCCGCCACCGCCAGCGCCGCCACCACCTGAAGGTTCGAGGATCGCAGCATCCGCCGCAACGTGCCCTGCGAGGCGCCGCGCCCCCGGTCCTGGGTCAGCCCGGAATGCAGAAAGATCGCGTGCGGCATGATCGTGGCGCCGATGATCCCCACCGCCAGCGTCAGCGCGCCGGTATCGGGGATCGCGGGCGTCAGCATCCCGATGCCCGCAGCCTTCCAGTCGACCGGCGCGATCAGCATCTCGGCCAGATAACACAGGCCGATCAGCCCGACCATGGCGCCGATCGTCAGCTCCAGCCGGCGAAAGCCGCGCCCCTCGAACATCAGCAGCGCATAGGTGATGATCGCGGTGATCCCCATGCCGACGATCAGCGGCAGGCCGAACAGCAGCGACAGGCCGATGGCCCCGCCCAGGAACTCGGCGAGGTCCGTCGCCATGGCGGCGATCTCGCTGACGATCCACATGGCCCAGACCATCGGACGCGGCAGATTGTCCCGCGACAGCTCGGCCAGGTTGCGCCCCGTCACGATGCCAAGCCGCGCCGACAGCGCCTGAAACAGCATGGCCAGCAGGTTCGCCGCCAGCACCACCCACAGCAGCGTATAGCCGTAGCCCGCCCCCGCGCCGATATTGGTCGCGTAGTTCCCCGGGTCGATATAGGCGACCGAGGCCACCACCGCCGGGCCAAGAAACAGCAACCGGCGCGCGCGGACCTGGCCCGGCGCGCCGCCACCCGTTCCGAAATTCGGTCCGGTCTGTGGCCCGGTTGCGCCCTGCGCTTCCATATTCGCGATCCTTTGCTGCACAATCTGAATATGCGACTTATTCTCAAATCAGATGCCGCCATCCGCAGACCGTTGCAAGAGGAAACGGCCCCGCGCCGCGAAAAAGCCGCCCGGAAATGCGAAAGGCGGCGGGATGGTCCCGCCGCCTGTTCACCCCGTCCCGGTTCGCCGCCTGGCCTCAGGCCCTGCCACCCGCCCGGTCAGCCGAGCGCGTAGCCCGCGCCGCGCACCGTGCGCAGCGGATCGTCGCCGCCGTGCTGCATCAGCGCCTTGCGCAGCCGGCCGATATGGACATCCACCGTGCGGGTATCGACATAGATGTCGCGCCCCCATACCCGGTCGAGCAGTTGCTCGCGGCTCCACACCCTGCCCGGCTTTTCCATGAAGGTGGTCAGCAGGCGGAACTCGGTCGGACCCAGCTTCAGCACTTTCTCGCCGCGATAGACCCGGTGGCTTTCGGGATCGAGCCGGATGTCGCCCCATTCCAGCACGAGGCCAACCGTCGAGGGCCGGACCCTGCGCAGTTGCGCGCGGACCCGCGCCATCAGTTCGACCACCGAAT
>JAATGA010000097.1 GCA_015654855.1 Rhodobacterales bacterium | reverse complement strand
GGCACAGCCCAGTCCAGGCCAACCAGGTGCGGCAGGCTCTCGACGAAGCCGGTCGTTTGCCTGAGCGCCATGCCAGACAGCACCTTCATCGAAAGGCAGGTTTGGATGGCCGCGTCGCTGTAGGTCTGCTGCCGGCCGCGCGCGCCGTTCGGCACAGCATCCCAGTTTACCTCGGGATCAAACCAGATCGTCAGCAAACCACGGCGCTTGAGCGCTTCATTGTAGGCTGGCCAGTGAGTGGTCTTGCAGATCGCGGGTCTCGGTCTGCTCATGACACCCAACGACAACACTGAATTCAAAAGATGAATCCCCAAGGGGTAGGTCAGCGGCATAATACCGTCGCAAGGGGCACGGTGGAACGGCCTGAACAGCTTTTGCACACTGGCTACGGCTTCGCGAAGGTTGATCTGGAGTTCGAGATCACGGAAACGGACTGGACGCGGATCAAGAGCATTACTGCGCGATTTGGCACTCTTACCATCGGGGGAGGTCGCCGAGCCCCCGCAGGCTGTCTGAAACATTACGGAGATGTCTTGATCTTCCGGGCGCGTACGAACGAGTGGATGCTGACGATTTCATAGCCGAGCTTTGCGGCAATATCATTGCGGAGGCGGTTCATCTCTTCACTGGGCAATTCGATGACCTGGCCTGTATCGACATCGACAAGATGGTCATGTGCCGCTGCGGGCGTTATCTCGAACCGCGCGGGTTCATTCTCCAGGTTGAGTCGCTGAACCAGACCGGCCTCTTCCAGGGTTGAAAGCGTGCGATAAACCGTCGCGAGCGAAACCGAGTCGTCCAATCCCCGCACCCGGACATAGATTTCCTCGGCGTTCGGATGATCCGTCGACTCCATCAGAATCGACAACAGGGCCACCCGCTGCTGAGTGACCTTTAATCCTGCTTCACGCAGGGCCTGGATGAATTCTTTGCCTTCAACGGTCATGGCCGCTCCTTTCCCTCTGTCATATCGGCCCGCGCAGGCTGACGCAAACTCTGGTTGCTCAACGATGCACATCTATAAATGTAAATGCGAGTGATCCGCATTTACTGTTGACAGGTGCGAATGGATCGCATTTACGTTTACGCGGTCATTATCGAATGGAGGGGATATGACGTCGACAATGAAACGACTGCTCGGAGCGGTTGGCGTAACGGCCCTGACGGCGCCGGGGGCCATGGCTTCCGACAAGATGAAGGTTGTGACGACGTTCACAGTCATTGCGGATATGGCGCAGAATGTGGCGGGCGATGCGGCGGATGTGGTTTCGATCACCAAGCCGGGGGCCGAGATCCATGGCTACGAACCGACGCCGCAAGATATCGTCAAGGCGCAGGGTGCAGACCTGATCCTGTATAATGGGCTGAATCTCGAACTCTGGTTCAAGCAGTTCCTGTCGAACCTGAAGGATGTTCCCGCCGTCACCGTGACGGACGGCATCGAACCGATCGCGATCAATGGTGGAGACTATAACGGCAAGCCCAACCCCCACGCCTGGATGGGGCTAGAGAACGCCGATATCTATGTCGACAACATCGCGCAGGCTTTCGCGACATATGACCCTGCAAACGCCGAAACCTACAGGCTCAATGCCGATGCCTATAAGGATCGGCTGAACAGGGCGATTGCGCCGCTGAAGGCCGAGGTCGAAGCCATCCCCGAAGATCGTCGCTGGCTGGTGAGCTGCGAGGGCGCGTTTAGCTATCTCGCGCGCGATTTCAAGATGCACGAGCTTTACCTTTGGTCGATCAATTCGGATCAGATGGGCACGCCGCAGCAGGTGCGCCATGTGATCGAGGGGGTGCGCAAGAGCCATATCCCGGCCGTGTTCTGCGAGAGCACGGTGAATACGGCACCGGCGCAGCAGGTCGCGCGCGAGACCGGGGCGCATTACGGCGGCGTCCTGTATGTCGACAGCCTGTCGGAACCCGACGGCCCGGTGCCAACCTATCTGGATCTGCTTCGGGTGACTTCGGAGACCCTGGCCAAAGGGCTAACTGAAAGCTCGAAGTAATCTCTTTGCATGAGGGCCGCCGCGTCATCATCGCGGCGGCCCATAGCAACATCTTTGGCGGGCGACGGCCCTCGCTGGCAGGCCCTAGCAGGATTATACGCAATGACAGACTTGGAACGTAAGATCGTGGCCTCGGACCCGGCGGGCGGAATTATGGCCGATGGCGTGACAGTGACCTACCACAATGGTCACACGGCGCTGCGAAACGCCTCGTTCGAGACGCCACGCGGCACGGTTACGGCGCTTGTTGGTGTGAACGGTGCCGGGAAATCGACGCTCTTCAAGGCAGTCATGGGGTTTGTTCCGCTGGCGAAAGGTGAGATCCGCCTGCTCGGCCTGCCAGTAAAAGAGGCGTTGAAGCGGAATCTCGTCGCCTATGTGCCGCAGTCCGAGGATGTAGACTGGTCCTTTCCGGTGCTGGTCGAAGACGTGGTGATGATGGGGCGCTACGGCCATATGGGGTTTCTGCGTCGCCCGTCTCGGGCCGATTATGCGGCGGTCGATGCGGCGCTAGAGCGCGTCAATATGCAGGATTTCCGCAAACGCCAGATTGGTGAGTTATCGGGCGGTCAGAAGAAGCGTGTGTTCCTGGCCAGATCGCTTGCCCAGGACGGGCAATTGATCCTGCTTGATGAACCGTTCACCGGCGTCGATGTAAAAACCGAGGATCAGATCATCGCGCTCTTGCGAGAGCTGCGCGACGAGGGACGGGTTATGCTGGTCTCGACCCATAACCTTGGGTCCGTTCCAGAATTTTGCGACCGCTGCGTGCTCGTAAAAGGCACGGTGCTTGGATACGGACCAACGGCGACCACCTTCACCCGCGAAAACCTGGAGGCGGCGTTCGGCGGCGTTCTGCGCCAGTTCACGCTGGGCGGTGCGGCGCTCCATGACGACAATGATCCGCGCCATGTCTCGATCCTCACCGATGACGAGCGCCCCTTGGTGCAATATGGCGACAAGACCCACAGCGCGGGGGCAGGGCAATGACCTATCTGTTGGAGCCATTCACCTATGGCTATATGGTGAATGCTATGTGGGTCTCTGCCCTCGTGGGCGGGGTTTGCGCCTTTCTGTCCTCTTATCTGATGCTGAAAGGCTGGTCCCTGATCGGCGATGCGCTGTCGCACTCGGTCGTGCCGGGGGTGGCAGGGGCATACATGCTGGGGCTGCCCTTTGCGCTCGGCGCGTTTCTCTCTGGCGGGCTGGCGGCGGCCGCGATGCTGTTCCTGTCGGATCGCTCGGGGTTGAAGATCGACGTGGTGATCGGGCTGATCTTTACCTCGTTCTTTGGGCTGGGGCTGTTCATGGTGTCGATCAACCCAATGGCGATTTCGGTGCAGACCATCACCATGGGCAACATTCTGGCGATTACGCCTGAAGATACGCTGCAACTGGCGATCATCGGGCTGGTGTCGCTGGCGGTGCTGTTGCTGAAATGGAAAGATCTGATGGTGGTCTTTTTCGACGAGAACCACGCTCGCACGGTGGGACTGCGGCCCGGCGTGCTGAAGGCGGTGTTCTTCGTGCTGCTTTCGGCCTGCGTCGTGGCGGCGATGCAGACGGTCGGCGCGTTTCTTGTGGTAGCAATGGTCGTGACGCCCGGGGCAACAGCCTATCTGCTGTGTGACCGTTTTCCAAAACTCATCGTCACCTCTGTCCTGATCGGCGTTCTGACCAGTTTCACCGGCGCATATGTCAGCTATTTCCTCGACGGCGCCACCGGAGGCGTCATCGTCTGTCTGCAAACGCTGATCTTCCTGGCGGCCTTTGTTCTTGCCCCCAAACACGGGCTTCTGGCTGCGCGGCGCAAGGCGCGCGCGGCGCTTCAGATGGAGGTTGCGCAATGATTGACACCCTTCTTTCTCCGTTCGAGTTCGCGTTCATGCAAAACGCATTCTGGATTGCCGTTCTGGTCTCAGTGCCGACGGCACTTCTGTCGTGTTTTCTGGTCCTCAAAGGCTGGGCCTTGATGGGAGATGCTGTCAGTCATGCCGTGCTTCCGGGTATCGTTCTGGCCTATATCGCGGGTTTTCCGCTGATCATCGGTGCGTTTGGGGCAGGGATGGCGACTGCCCTTGCGACCGGCTATCTGGCCGAGAACAGTCGCGTGAAGCGTGATACGGTGATGGGCGTAGTCTATTCCGGCATGTTCGGGGCCGGTGTAGTGCTTTACACTTCGATCACTTCGGATGCGCATCTCGATCATATTTTGTTCGGCAACATGCTGGGTGTCGGAACAGACGATTTGTGGACAGCTGGTATTATTTCAGTGGCGGTGGCACTGGCGCTGTTGCTCAAATGGAAGGACCTGATGCTGCATGCCTTTGACCCTATACAGGCACAGGCCTCGGGGCTGCCTGTTCGGGTGCTACACTATGGGCTGTTGGCGATGCTGTCGTTGACGATTGTCGCGACGCTTTCGGCTACCGGGTTGATCCTTGCCGTCGGCCTGCTAATTGCCCCTGGCGCGATAGCTTTTCTGATCACGCGCAGCTTTGGCAAGATGCTGGCCGTAGCGGTCGTGGCGTGTATGGGCGCGATGCTGATAGGCGTTTACGCCAGCTTCTTTCTCGACAGCGCACCCGCTCCAACGATCATTCTGATCCTGACCGTCGTTTTCATTGCTGTTTTCATGCGCCGGATGCGAGCGACCAATGCCGTGGCGCGTCAGGGCGGATAATGTGTGGGTAGTCCCGGTTTTAGCGGGCTGTCGCCTCGGCTGGCATCATACGAGCAAAGACATCCATGTGTCAGGCCTTTTGTCGGCGCGCTGTGCTCCTTGGCCGGTATGGGATCCGCGGGTTCCCAATCCATCATCAATGCGCATGCACCCCCTTAACCATAGAGAGTGTCACTGGTTTGGATGCCGTTTTAAGAAAGGGTCAGGCTACAGCCTACGCCCCAGTGATTTCCTCCATCAAACTGCACATGAACACCGCTTCGTCCAACGCGGGATAGGCCACCAGCGCCGCCACCTCTTCAGGTTTTCCGATGCGGCCAAAGGCACCAGTCGGTTCAGGTCGGCGATCGTGCGACCGGAGCGTTTTGCTGTGCCCCCCGATAACTCGTTCATCTGATGCTAGAGTCGTACCTATGCGGGCTCTGCCGGAGTATCGGGCGTGGCCGCCGGGTTCGATCTGCTGATCTATCAGGTCGTTGCCATAGCGACGAACCTTGGCTGCGCGCCGGTCATCCGGCGTTTCCGGGATCAGAAGATTCTGGGCGGCGCCTGCGGTATCCTGCTGCTGACTGGCAAGGTCGGGCTGTACGTAGGGGCGCAATCACCGCTGCCCTGGCTCATCAGCGCGGGCCTTGGTGCGGGGATTGCCATGACAATAAGTCTTTCGCTGTCCGGTATGGCACAATTCGTCGGATATACCGGCGCCGCAGCGGGTGCGTTTCTTTTTGGCCTGCTGCATGATCTGACAGGACGCTGGGGCGGGCCGTTGCTTCTGCTTATCGTGTCCAGTTTCCTCGTCCTGATCTTTGCGACTCTGGCAGGCCGGAACCGATATAATGAATCAGCGGGTGCCTGACGTTTCATCGCGGGGAGCGCTGCACGGGGGGGATCGGCGGGGCCCCCCCTGGCCTTGGCGAAAGTTGATTTGCAGACCAATTCCCGCAGAAAGAGAGATCACTGTGCAGGCAGAACGATTGAAGGCGTTGGAAAAGGCGGTTGCCGCTCTTGCTCAGGGTGAGTTTCACTTTCCCGAAGTCTACGGAGCCGGTTGGGATGAGCTATATGTCGGCGACAAGGTGAAACTTGGACGTGAATTCATGACTCTCGTGCGAAAGGGATACTTCGCCGGAGTAACGGATACTGGCGAGAAGAAGGCAGGCGGACGCGTCTATTCCAAGGGTTGGTGAGCGTGGTACGCTCGCGCTTTGAGACAAAATCAGCATATCAAACCGCAGCGTCGCCTCCGATGACCTTGTACATCAGGGAACAGCCCGTTGAGCTGTTTATTGATGGTCCCCACTCCACCCCGTCGCGCCGAACCTGGCCCTTCACACCTTCATCGCAAAACCACTGCGTCTATTCTGCTTTCC
This sequence comes from Rhodobacterales bacterium, assembly GCA_015654855.1. Lineage (GTDB taxonomy): Bacteria > Pseudomonadota > Alphaproteobacteria > Rhodobacterales > Rhodobacteraceae > JAATGA01. Next base: position 3,333 of record JAATGA010000097.1, on the reverse strand, counting down.
TGCTGGTCAGGCTTCCCTGTGTCAAAGCCCCTCAGACGTTCTTCCAGTGTTTCTCCAGAGATCAATCTGCATGCTTTCAGTCGGCGCAGCATGGTCCCGATCGGCTATACGCATCAGATCGGACACCCCTGATCATTTCAGGAACCCACGGAACTTGCCGAGCGAAAAAACGAAAAGCGCAATTCCGAGCAGCAGCAGCGCAACCATCTGCGGCCAGACCACCGCGAGGCCCGCACCGCTGAACAGGATGGATTGCGACAAGATGACATGGTGCGTGTTGGGTGCGGCCAGCATGATCCACTGCACGATCTCGGGCATCGACTCGCGTGGCGTCTGCGCCCCCGACAGCACCTGAAGCGGCAAGAGCACCAGGATCATCAGCATCCCGAACTGCGGCATCGACCCGGCGAGCGTGGCGAGGAATATACCGAGAGACGCGGTTGCGAAGACATGCAGCGCCGTGCCAGCCATGAACAGCGGGAGCGATCCCTGCAGCGGGATACCCAGCACCCACTGGCACATCACCACCAGGGCGAAGGCGGTGCCCAGCAGGATCACCAGGCTTGTCGACCAGATTTTCGAGAGCATGATTTCCAGTGGCGTCACCGGCATGACCAGGAGATGTTCGATGGTGCCGTGTTCCCGCTCGCGGATCAGGGCGGCGCCCGCGAGGATCAGCGCCAGCATAGTCACGCTGTTCGATATGCCCATCACGGCCTGGAACCAGCCGCCGTTCAGCTCGGGGTTAAACCTAGGTCGCAGCACGAGTTCGGCGGATGTGGGGTCGTCGGTGCGATAGCGATCATGGAACTCGGCGATTTCCGCCGATACAATTTGCTGCACATATCCCGCGCCTGAAAAGGCCTGCGCCATACGGGTCGCGTCGACGTTCAGCTGGATCTCGGGCCGCTTGCCAGCCAGCAGGTCGCGCTGGAAATCCGGCGGGATGTCGAGCGCGAAGGTATCGAGCCCCTCGTCCATCCGCCGGTCCATCTCGCCCTGAGTGATCGTCGAGGGGGTAGTGAAGAACGGCGGTTGGAAGGCCTCGATGATGCGGATCGAAAGTGGCGACTGGTCTTCGTCAACAATGGCGATCGGTGCGCGGCTCAGTGTTTCGGTTCCAGATCCGGCGGATGTGTAGATCTGGAACGAGAAGGAAAACAGGATCAGCACAAGCATGATCGGGTCGCGCATCAGGCCCCGGATCTCCTTGATCCCAAGCTGGAGGATATTGGCCAGATCCATCGGCTATTTCTCCTGCTTGCGCATCAGCATCGCGCCGATGCCGATCAGCACCGGTGTCGCGATGACCAGTGGCCAGATCGCCGCGGAAAGCTCGGCAAAACCCAGGCCCTTGGAAAAGGCGCCGCGCGCCACGGTCATGAAATGCGTGGTCGGGTAGATCTGCGAGATGAACGCCCCCACGCCTTCCAGCGACGAGACCGGGCTGGTCATGCCCGAGAACTGGGTTGCGGGCAGGATGGTCAGGACCGCTGTGGCGAAGACAGCCGCAAGCTGGCTTTTCATGAAGCTGGAAATCACCAGCCCCATGGCGGTCGCCGCCGAAACATAGAGCGCCCCCGCCACGCCATAGACCAGCAGACTGCCGGTAAACGGCACCCGGAAGGCGAAAACCGCCATCGCCGTCACCAGCACGAAATTCACCGTGGCGATGGCGGTATAGGGCAGCTGCTTTCCCAACAGGAACTCCAGCCGCGAGACCGGGGTGACATAGAGGTTCGTGATCGAGCCCAGTTCTTTTTCACGCACCACCGACAAGGCGCTCAGCATCGCCGGGATCAGCAGCAGCAGGATCGGGATCACCGCCGGCACCATGGCGATCAGGCTCTTGATGTCGGGGTTGTAGCGATAGCGCAGTTGCAGCCCGAAATCGCCCGCCACTGCCGCCGCGCCGTATTCCTCCGTCATCCTTGCAGTCAGCCAGTGGGTGTGCATGCCCTGGACATAACCCATGACGGTTTCGGCCCGGCTGGGATTCGAGCCGTCGATCCAGCCGCCGATCTGCACATCGCGCCCGCGCAAGAGGTCGCGTCCGAAGTTGGGCGGAATTTCCAGCGCAAGGTTCAGCTTTCCCTCGCTCAGCCGTCGGTCCATTTCCGCATAATCGGCAATGGGAGCCTGTTCGACAAAATAGCGTGACCCTGCGATCTGATCTACATAGTCGCGGCTGATCGTACTGTCGTCGAGGTCGAGAACGGCAAAGCTCAGATCCTCGACATCCATGTTGATGCCGAGGCCAATCACCACCATCAGGATCACCGTGCCGAGCACGGCAAGCGTCGCCCGGATCGGATCGCGCCGAAGCTCCATCGTCTCGCGCATCGCATAGCTGATCACCCGGCGCGTATCGAAGAGCGGACTTTTCACCGGGGCGTGGTTCCGGGTCAGCGGCACGGGGGCCCCGGGTGTGGGATCCGTATCCCCAACCGCCTCTTCCAGCCAGGAGATGAAGGCGTCCTCCAGCGTTGCACAGTCGCGGCCGCGGGTGATGTTGGCGGGCGTGTCCGAGACCAGCACCCTGCCCGCGTGCATCAGCGAGATACGGTCGCAAAGTTCCGCCTCGTTCATGAAATGGGTCGAGACGAAGATCGTCACGTGGTCCCGGCGCGACAGGTCGGCGAGGATGCGCCAGAATCCGTCGCGGGCGATCGGATCGACGCCCGACGTCGGCTCGTCGAGGATCAGCAGGTCGGGGGCGTGGATCATCGCGACGGCCAGCGACAGGCGCTGGCGGATGCCGAGCGGCAGCGCGTCGGGCAGCGCCTCCATGACGCCGGCGAGATCGAAACGCTCCGCCATCTCGGCGATGCGCGGGCCGATCTTCGCCTCCTCCAGGCGGAAGAGGCGGGCATGCAGGTCGAGGTTCTGGCGCACCGTCAGTTCGGTATAGAGCGAGAACGCCTGGCTCATGTAGCCGACGCGGCGCCGCACCTCGATGTCGTTGGGGTCGACCTCATGACCGAAGAGCCGCGCCTTGCCTTCGGTCGGCGCCAGGAGCCCGGTCAGCATCTTCATCGTCGTCGTCTTGCCGCAGCCGTTGGAGCCGAGGAAGCCGAAGATCTCGCCGCGCCTGATGCGGAAGCTGACGTCGTCGACGGCGGTGAAGTCGCCGAAGCGCATGGTCAGGTGCTCGGCCTCGATGGCGATCTCGCCCTCACCGTCGCCGTCGGCGCCGAAGGGCGGGATATCGACCGCCTGATGGCCGGCGCGCTTCTCCTCCGGCAGGAGCGCGATGAAGGCGGCGTCGAGATTGGCGGCGCCGGTGCGCTTCAGGAGTTCGTCGGGGGTGCCGGTGGCAAGCACCTGGCCGTC
>JAATGA010000305.1 GCA_015654855.1 Rhodobacterales bacterium | reverse complement strand
TCACCAGATCGAACCGCGCCTCCTCGGCCTCCAGCGATTCCAGCACGGCGAAGGCATCGCCCTGCCGCGCGGTGAAGCGCTCGCCCAGACCCGAGGCCGCCGCCCCCTCGGTCGCGAGCTTCAGCGCCGCCGCCGAGGCATCGACGGCCAGCGCGCTTTCCGCCCCGCCGGCCAGGGCCGCGAGCGCAAAGCCGCCGACATGGGAAAACACGTCCAGCACCCGCGCCCCCCGCGCCAGCCTTGCGGCAAAGGCATGATTCGGCCGCTGGTCGTAGAACAGCCCGGTCTTCTGCCCGCCGGTCAGGTCCGCCAGATAGGTCGCGCCGTTCATCGCGACAGGCACCGGCGCGTCGAGGCCGCCCGACAGGACCACCGTCTCCTCGCCCAGGCCTTCCAGGCTGCGCGACCGGCCGGTGGCATTCTTGATCACGGTCGTGACCCCTGTGACCTGCCTCAGCGCGGCGGCGAGGTCGTCGAGATGCGCCTCCGCCCAGGCGGCGTTCGGCTGGATCACCGCTGCCGCGCCGAAACGGTCGATCACCACGCCGGCAAGCCCGTCCGCCTCGGCATGGACAAGGCGGTAGAAGGGCGCGTCGAACAGCCGCTCGCGCAGCGCCAACGCCCGGGTCAGGCGCGCCGCGAACCAGGCGCGGTCGATCTCGGCCTCGGGGTCACGGTCGAGCATCCGGGCGATGATCTTGGAATTGGAATTGACGGTGACAAGGCCAAGGACCCGCCGCTCGCCATCCTCCAGCACGGCCAGCGCGCCGGGGGCGAGTGCTTGCGTCCGCCGGTCGGTGACCAACTCGTCGGCATAGACCCAGGGGAAGCCATGGCGGATCGCCCGCGCCTCGGCCTTGGGCCGCAGGCGGACGACGGGACGGCGGGGGTTCGTGGGCGGGGGGAGGATGGCGTCGATCATGGGCGACGCAATAGCGCATTCCCGCCGCGACGGAAAGCGCGCCGCGCGGCCGCCGCGTCAGCCCGGGATCGCCGCCACACCCCCGGCAAAGGCCGCCGTATCCGCAACCGGCACCAGGAAGGCCCCGGCAGGAACCTCGTGCATCCCCGCAAGCTCGCGCCGGATCACCTCGGACAGGCGCTGCGTGACCTCGACCTTCTGGGTCAGGCCGGCGGCGTCCTGCGCCATCGCTTTGACGCCGCCCGCGCCCTTTTTGTCGGCGATGACCATGCGCGGCCCGTCGAGCACCCGCCCCGTCGCCGCATCCCGCACTGTCAGCAGAAAGCGCATGGAATAGACGCCGCCGATCATGATCCGGGTCTTTTCGGTCAGGCAGTGAAAGCGGACGACCTCGATCTCGGCCACCACGGGGCGCGCGCCCTCGATCCCCAGCGTGCCGCTGGCGGCGGCGGCGCGAAAGATGTCGCCGACCTGGGCATAGCGGTCGCCAAGCGCGTCGCCGCGCCATACGATGTCGGCCAGCGGGTAATACGCGTTGGCCTCGGACACCCGCAGCGCGCGCGGCACCGCGACGCGCACCTCCGTGACACGATAGCTGGTGCGAAACACCGGACGGCCCGAGACGGGGGCCGCACGCATCGCCACCCCCTCGCCGGCGGTCGAAAGACTCGATCGGTCGGGCGGCGCCTCGGCCCCGCCGCAGGCGGCAAGCCCGAAGCACAGGGCGAAGGCCGCAATGGCTTTGGTCTGCATCATCCGCTGCATCCTCTCGGGGGCGTGAACTGCCCGCTCGCTTCCTCCTGCGGGTGAAATGGGGCGGAAATCGGGAGATTTCGGTGTATTTGCACGGTCGCGCCGTGGCGGCGCGCACGGCTTGCCGAAATGCCACGGCCATGTGGCGGGCCTTGTGCCGCCGGATCGGGCATGGCCCCGGGCCACGGCGGGCCGAAGGCCGCCGGACCGCAACCTGGCGTTGCCGCCCCGCCCGCCGCGTGCCATGGTTGATCCGCCGACCCGTCGCCCGCCCCCCCGATCGGGCTTTTGCCCGGCTGTTGCGGTCAGGGCGTCTTGTTAGCGCTAACAAAATCTGCCAGGTTGCTGCCATTCCAGCCGCCGACCCAGCCGAGGAGCTGCCAGATGCCGCTTCACCCCACCATCGCCCGCGTGACGGAGCGTATTCGCGCGCGTTCCGCCGCCAGCCGCGGCGCCTATCTCGACCGCCTCGCGCGGGCGGTTCAGGCGGGACCCGCGCGCGGCCACCTCGCCTGCGGCAACCAGGCCCATGCCTATGCCGCCATGGGCGCCGACAAGGAGAGCCTGGCGGAGGGGAGGATGCCCAACATCGGCATCGTCACCGCCTACAACGACATGCTCTCGGCCCATCAGCCCTATGAGGACTTCCCGCGCCTGATCCGCGCCGCCGCGCGCAAGGCCGGGGCCACGGCACAGGTCGCGGGCGGGGTCCCGGCGATGTGCGACGGCGTGACGCAAGGCCAGGCGGGGATGGAGCTTTCGCTCTTCTCCCGCGATGTGATCGCGCTCGCCGCCGGGGTGGCGCTCAGCCACAACACCTTCGACGCGGCGCTGTATCTGGGCGTCTGCGACAAGATCGTCCCCGGCCTGATCATCGGCGCGCTGTCGTTCGGCCATTTGCCGGCGGTGTTTCTGCCCGCAGGACCCATGCCCTCGGGTCTTCCCAACGACGAAAAATCGAAAGTCCGCCAGCTCTACGCGGAAGGCAAGGCGACCCGCGCCGAGTTGCTGGCGGCAGAAGCCGAGGCCTATCACGGGCCGGGAACCTGCACCTTTTACGGCACCGCCAACACCAACCAGATGCTGATGGAGATTATGGGCCTTCATCTTCCGGGTTCTTCCTTCATCAATCCCGATACGCCGCTGCGCGACGCTCTCACCATGCTCGGCGTCAAGCGGGCGCTGGAGATCACGGCCCTCGGCAATCAAT
>JAATGA010000019.1 GCA_015654855.1 Rhodobacterales bacterium | reverse complement strand
GGGCAGGCAGGCGCGTCATGGGCATCGATCCGGGGCTTCGCAACCTCGGCTGGGGGGTGATTGATGTCGACGGATCCCGTCTGACGCATGTCGCCAATGGAATCTGCCACTCTGACGCTGCTGAGGAACTGGCCTATCGGCTGGTCGATCTGTATGGCCAGCTGACCGATGTGGTGCGGCGCTTTGCGCCGGAAACGGCGGCGGTCGAGCATACATTCGTCAACAAGGATGCCGTGGCGACGCTGAAGCTGGGTCAGGCGCGGGGAATAGCGCTGCTGGTGCCGGCGCAGGCCGGGCTGCCGGTCGCGGAATATGCGCCGAATGCGGTGAAGAAGACAGTTGTCGGCGTCGGCCATGCCGCCAAGGCGCAGATCGACCATATGGTACGTCTGCATTTGCCGGGGGTCGAGCTTGCCGGGCCCGATGCCGCCGATGCGCTGGCCATCGCCATCTGCCATGCCCATCACGCGCAAAGCGCCGGCCGTCTGCAGGCCGCGTTGCAGAGGGCTGCGGCGCACCAGGGGGCGGGCGCATGATCGGCCGCATCGCTGGCCGCGTGGACTGGAAGGGGGCCGATCAGGTGCTGATCGACGTTCGCGGTGTGGGCTATCTGGTCCATGTCAGCGACCGTACCATGGCGGGTCTGCCGCCGGCGGGCGAGGCTGTGGCGCTTTATACCGACCTGCTGGTGCGCGAGGATCTGCTGCAACTCTTCGGCTTTCCGACCATGCTGGAGAAAGAGTGGCACCGGCTGCTGATGACGGTGCAGGGGGTGGGGGCCAAGGCCTCGATGGCGATCCTTGGCGCGCTTGGGGCCGAGGGGGTGGCGCGGGCGATCACGCTTGGCGATGCACGGGCGGTGCAGGCGGCGCCGGGCGTCGGCCCGAAGCTCGCGCAGCGGGTGATCCTCGAACTGAAATCGAAGGCGCCGGGTCTGATGGCGGCGGGTGCGGGGCTGTCGGCGGTGGCCGCGCCGCGTGACGACGAGGTGATCGAGGCGGAGGCACCCGTGCAGGCCAGGGGGCGCGCCGCGACACCCGCCGTCCCCGGTCCCGCGCAGGTGCGGGCGGGATATTCGGCCGATGCGCTTTCGGCGCTGGTGAACCTCGGCTACGGAGCCTCGGATGCCGCCGAGGCCGTGGCGACCGTGGCCGGAGAGATGCCCGACGCCGATACCGCGACGCTGATCCGGCTGGCGCTGAAACGGCTCGCCCCGCGGAATTGACGGGGGCCGGGTCTGCGAAGGTTCTGCCCCGGAAGTGCCGGAACCTTGCGCGCGTGAACCGTTGCGCCCGCCGCTCTTGTCAGCCCGCGCGGCCGGTTCCATATGATCCTGCGACATCATTCCCGACAGGGGGTCGAAAGGGGACGCATGGGCAATATCCGCACATTCATGCTGATGGCCGCGATGACGGCTTTGTTCATGGGCGTGGGCGCGCTGATCAGCGGACAGACGGGCGCGTTGGTGGCCTTTGTCATCGCCGGCGGAATGAACCTTTTCAGCTATTGGAACTCGGACAAGGCGGTGCTGTCGATGACCGGCGCGCGGGCGGTGGACGAACGCAGCGCCCCCGATTTCGTGCGGATGGTCAATGGTCTGGCCGACCGCGCCGGGATGCCCCGGCCAAAGGTCTTTCTGATCGACACCGACCAGCCCAACGCATTCGCCACCGGGCGCAATCCGGCGAATGCGGCCGTCGCCGCGACGACCGGCCTTCTGCGCCGGCTGAGCCCGGAGGAGTTGTCGGGCGTGATGGCGCATGAACTTGCCCATATCAGGCATCGCGACACGCTGACCATGACGGTGACCGCCACCATGGCGGGGGCGATTTCCATGCTGGCGAACTTTGGGTTTTTCTTCGGCGGGTCGGACCGCGACCGGCCGGGCGGCATGATCGGCACCATCGCGCTGATGGTCTTGGCGCCGATGGCGGCGGCAATCGTGCAGATGGCCATCTCCCGCTCGCGCGAATACGAAGCCGACCGCGAGGGGGCCGCGATCTGCGGCCACCCGGACTGGCTGGCCTCGGCCCTGCAACGGATCGAGGCGGCGGCGCGCGGCATCGTCAACCCGGCGGCCGAGCGCAATCCGGCGCTCGCGCATATGTTCATCATCAACCCGCTGAACGGGCAGGGGGCGGACAATCTGTTTTCCACCCACCCCTCGACCGCAAACCGGGTGGCGGCGCTGATGCAGATGCGGGGGGCGCCCGGTGCGGCGTCGCGGCCTGTGCCGGGTGCAGGGCTGTCACCCTCGGCCGTGCCGCGTGCGGGGCGGCGTTCGGGGCCGTGGAACTGAGGCCGCCGTGGCGGGGCGGGCACCCGCGAAAGGTGAGTATTCGGGTCGCCGGGAAAGGGCGGGCGCGCGGAAGCTGCGCCCGCCTTGCGTTTGACGGGTTGGGGTTGCCTGCCGCTTTCATATGGGGCGCGCGCAGGGCGGCCGCTATGCGCGGGCGATACCAGATTTTGGGCCAATCCGGGTTGCGCCGGGCGTCCGGCTCACTATAACCGCGACAATTTGCGTAATGCTTACGAATCCCGGACCCCGCCCTCGTTGGCGCGGGACCGAAACCTGCGGGGCCGACTATGCCGAAAAGAACCGATATCCAGTCCATCATGATCATCGGTGCGGGGCCCATCGTTATCGGCCAGGCCTGCGAGTTCGACTACTCCGGCGCCCAGGCCTGCAAGGCCCTGCGGGAAGAGGGGTATCGGGTGATCCTGGTCAACTCGAACCCCGCGACGATCATGACCGATCCGGGGCTTGCCGATGCAACCTATATCGAGCCGATCACCCCGGAAGTCGTGGCCAAAATCATCGAGGCCGAACGCCCCGATGCCCTGCTGCCGACCATGGGCGGGCAGACCGCGCTGAACACCTCGCTGGCGCTGGCCGATATGGGGGTGCTGGAGAAGTTCGGCGTCCAGATGATCGGCGCCAACCGCGAGGCCATTGAGATGGCCGAGGATCGCAAGCTGTTTCGCGAAGCGATGGACCGGATCGGCCTGGAAAACCCGAAAGCCACCATCGTCGCCGCGCCGAAGGTGAACGGCAGGTATGACATCAACGCAGGCATTGCGCAGGCCATGGCCGACATCGAATATGTCGGCCTGCCGGCGATCATCCGGCCCGCCTTCACCCTCGGCGGCACCGGCGGCGGCGTCGCCTATAACCGCGACGATTACGAGGCCATCGTCCGCTCGGGGCTGGAGGCCAGTCCGGTTGCCCAGGTTCTGGTCGACGAAAGCCTGCTCGGCTGGAAAGAGTATGAGATGGAGGTCGTCCGCGACAAAGCGGACAATGCGATCATCGTCTGTTCCATCGAAAACGTCGATCCGATGGGCGTGCATACCGGCGACTCGATCACCGTGGCCCCCGCGCTAACCCTGACCGACAAGGAATATCAGATCATGCGCAACGGCTCGATCGCCGTGCTGCGCGAGATCGGCGTTGAGACCGGCGGGTCGAACGTGCAATGGGCGATCAACCCGGCCGATGGGCGGATGGTCGTGATCGAGATGAACCCGCGCGTCTCGCGGTCGTCCGCGCTGGCCTCGAAAGCCACCGGTTTCCCCATCGCCAAGATCGCGGCGAAGCTGGCGGTCGGCTATACGCTGGACGAGCTGGACAACGACATCACCAAGGTGACGCCAGCGAGCTTCGAGCCGTCCATCGACTATGTGGTCACCAAGATCCCGCGCTTTGCCTTCGAGAAATTCCCCGGCTCTCAGCCTCTGCTCACCACCGCGATGAAATCGGTGGGCGAGGCGATGGCGATCGGCCGGACGATCCATGAGTCCCTGCAAAAGGCGCTGGCCAGCCTCGAAACCGGGCTGACCGGCTTTGACGAGATCGCGATTCCCGGCGCGCCCGACAAGGCCGCCATCGTCAAGGCGCTGAGCCAGCAGACCCCCGACCGCATCCGCAACATCGCGCAAGCGATGCGCCACGGGCTGACGGATGATGAAATCAACCAGGTCACCGCCTTCGACCCCTGGTTCCTGGCCCGTATCCGCGAGATCATCGAGGCCGAGGAACAGGTCCGCAAGGATGGTCTGCCCGTGACCGAAGCCGGTCTGCGCAAGCTGAAAATGATGGGGTTCACCGATGCGCGTCTGGCGACGCTGACCGGCCGCGACGAGGCTCAGGTCCGCCGCGCCCGCCGCAACCTGGGTGTCACCGCCGTTTTCAAACGCATCGACACCTGCGCGGCAGAGTTCGAGGCGCAGACGCCCTACATGTATTCGACCTACGAAACCCCGGTGATGGGCGCGGTGGAGTGCGAGGCGCGGCCGTCGGCTGCGAAGAAGGTTGTCATCCTTGGCGGGGGTCCGAACCGGATCGGCCAGGGGATCGAGTTCGACTATTGCTGCTGCCATGCCTGTTTCG
>JAATGA010000285.1 GCA_015654855.1 Rhodobacterales bacterium | reverse complement strand
GCGGCGGCCGTGGGTCAACGATTTTCCCTGGCACGCGCGCTGGCACCGCGACCTTTACCGGATGGAGGGACGGATCGGCGCGGATGCGGGCGCGCTGGCCTTCCTGCGGCTGGAAGACAGTGGCCTGCGCGGTCTGCCCACCGTTTTCGCCGCGAATGTCCTGACCGGATCGGGCGTGACGGGGGATGTCGCGGCAGAGGGTGCGGCGATGGTCCGCCTTGGCGCGGAATTGCGCGGGATGCAGGCGGCGGCGCTTGCCATCGACCGGGCGCTGTTTGTCGACCGCGTGATGCTCGCCTTGTTCGAGGGCGAGCCGGGAAAGTCTCTGGCCGACACCCTTTGGGATTACGGCATCGCGGCGAAGCGCATCCGCGCGATGATCGTCGCGGAGACCGGACAGATGGCCGCGCCGGTCTTCGTCGTGTCGCAATCGGCGGGCGGCCGGACCGACGGGCGGGCCGCGCCGATCCTGGCCGAGGGGCTGCTCGACCTCGAATATTTCTCGCTCCAATTCGTTGTGGCGACGCCGAAATACCATCTGCCGCTGGAACCCGGCAGCGCCTCTCGCCTGACGGCGGCGGCGGCGGCCTATGTGACCGAGATCGAGGCCCTGGCCGCAGGCGCGCGGCTGATGAACCAGGACTGGTATTGCCCGCATCTGACCGAGGCGCGCCTTTCGGGCCGCGAGATCGAGGTGCGTGCCCTGGTGCAAAAGGGTCATGCCCTGGTGCTGGAGCGGGCCGCCCATGGCTTTGCCCTGGAAGACGGCCCCGTGATCGAGGCGGTCGAGATCGCCGCGCCCGACCGGCTGCGGCTGCGGCTGGGTGAGACGCCGACCGGGCCGATGCACCTGACCTATGCCTGGGGCGCCACGGGCGACCGGCGCGACGGCGGCACGGCCAACCGGGGCGCCCTGCGCGACGACTGGGGCGCTGCGGCGCTTTACGATCCCGCGGTCACGCTGCGGCGCTATGCGCTCGCCGCGCGCCTGCCCGTGCATCCGGCCTGAGGTGACGATGACCCGCCCCAATGTCCTGTTCATCGCCTGCGACGACATGGCCAGCATCACCCATATGATGAACGTGCTGATGCCGACGCTGGCCTTCCCGAACATCGCCCGGATCACCGGCCAGGGCGCGGATTTCACCCGCGCCTATTGCACCGTGCCGATTTGCGGCCCGGCCCGCGCGGCGGTGATGACCGGCTTGTCGCCCGCCGAAACCGGCATCCTGTCGAACGCCCCCCGCTGGGAATGGTTTCTGCGGCCTGAACTGCTGCTGACCTACCGCCTGCGGCAAGAGGGGTATTACCTCGGCACGATCGGCAAGATCCATCACGGCTATGTGCCGCTGACGGAAGAGGTACACCGCATCCTCTACGACAGCCCCCGCGTCGAGTTTCCGCGCTGGACGCCGGAACGGATCGACCGCCGCCGCCCCGGCATGGGTCCCAACGCCTATGCCGCCGGGACCGAGGATCAGTTCTACGACGGCCAGGTCCGCGCCGGGACGATCCGCTTCCTGCAAGATTACGACGGGGCGAAACCCTTCTGGTGGGAATGCGGCTTCAAGGCGCCGCATACCCCCTATGACGCGACCGAGGAATACGACGCGCTGGCGGCGGGCCATGATGTGGTGATGCCCGAGGCCTGGGCCGATGGCTGGAGCCTGCCGAATTTCGCCGACACCTGGATCGGCAAGAAATACGGCGAGACGCCGCCCCGCGACTGGTCGGAGGAGGCGATGGACCACTGGCGCGCCTCGGTCCGCAACTATGGCGCGGCAATGCTGATGCTGGATTACAACCTCGGCCTGGTGCTGGATGCGCTGGCGGCCTCGCGCTTTGCCGACAATACCATCGTCAGCTTCTATTCCGACCACGGCTATCACCTGGGCGATATGGGGCGGTGGCACAAGTTCACGCTTTGGGAACAGGCGGCGCTGGCGCCGATGGCGATCCGGGTGCCGGGTCTTGGCCCGCAGCGGATCGACGCACCCGTCTCGCATCACGATCTGATGGCGACGCTGCTGGATTACTGCGGCGTTTCCGCGCGCGCCGGCCATCGCGGGCGATCCTTGCGGCCCTTCGTGGAAACCGGGGCCTCTGAGGCGCATGACCGGATGGTGCCGACCTTCTGGTTCGGCTGCGGATCGGGGGCGAAGGGCCGCTACCGCGCGACGCTGAGCTACGATGGCGGGGGCGAGATGTTCGATGTCGTGGCCGATCCCTTCTGCCTGAAGAACCTCGCTCCCGGCCACCCCGACTGGCCCGTCCTGCGCAGCGAACTGATCGCGACCATGCGCGACCATGGCTGGTCGGTGGTGGACGAGGGCGTGGTGATCCCCGCAGGCTCGCAGGCGATGACGGTTTGGGGGGAACTGGCGCAGCCGGTGCGGCTGCCGGCGAAGATCATCGCCTTCTGGGGCGACATCTCGGTGGAGGGGCGCACCCCCGGCTGGCGCGAGATCTGGCTGAACCTCAAGTCGGGCGACGCGACCTATCGCCTGCCGCCGCATGTGCGGGGGTTGCGGTTTTCCGGCGAATACACCGATGCGGTGGCGACCGTGCTGCTGAACGGATCCGACAACGATGTGGATCTCTCGATCACCACCGCCGCCCGGTTCGACATCCATATGGGCGAGGGCGACGACACCTTCTGGGACGACGCCGGCAATGCCGTCACCCTGCACGCCGGGCCAGGTGACAAGGTGGTGGAGAAATTCGGCCGCCGGGGCGGTGTGTTCCACGGCGGCGTCGGCAATTCCCGCGTCACCGGGGGGCCGGGCGACGATGCGATCCACGGTGGCTATGGCACGCTGCACGCCTTCGGCCATGGCGGCAACGACACGCTGACCACCGGGCATTCCGACGTGACCGCCTGGCTGCACGACGGCCGGAACGAGGTGCTGATCGAGGGCGGGCGCAACCAGATCAATCCCGGCCATGGCCCCGACCGGATCACCGTGCGACGCACCGGCCTGCCGCAGGATCTGCGCGGGCTCGACGCATCGGACCTGATCGACCTGTCGGATTTCGCGCCCCTCGGCCCGCCGGAATGGAAATCCGACAACCCCGTGACCCACCGCCTGCGCATCGCCGATGAAGAGATCGTCTTCCGCGGGCTGCCTCTCAAGGTTCTGCGCGCGCGGATCACGGGCTACGCGGTCTAGAAGCTTTCCTGCACCCGCAGGTGGACATGGGCGTGCGGCTCCTCGCCGTCGTGGGCATGGTGCTGCACGACCTCTTCGATCGGGGTCAGTGCCACCACCCCGTGCCGCACCCCCCGCTCCAGAAACAGGCCATGGGCGAAGTCGTTCACCCGCCCGACCGTCGCCCGCATCACCGCAAGGTCGATGGTCGAGGAATGGTCCACCGGCACGCTGGCCGAGAAGATGAACTCGTCATGCCGGTCGAGCCGCGCGTCCCGCAGCCGCTTCGTCAGACCGGGCATGGTCTGGTCGATGGCATAGGAGACGATGGCGATGCAGGGCAGATCCTCGCGCTTGTCGGGGCTGGCGGCGAGGCCACGGCGCACCAGATCGCGAATCGCCTCGGACCGGCTGAAGGCGCCCGAGCGGTCGATATAGGCGTCGAGGTCGCGGGTCAGTTCCTCGTCCATGGTGATCGTGGTGCGGATCATCGAATCCCCCTGCCCCGGTTGCCGGGCCAGTATAGCGGGGCCGGCCGCGTGGTGTCAGTCCCCGGCAAGCCGCCCCTGGCGCAGCAGGCGCTGCCCTGCACCCAGACGGGCGGGCAAGGCGGGATCATGGGTCGCGATCAGCATCGCGCCGGGGAATGCGTTCAGGTGGTCGATCAGCCGCGCCCCGGCCTCCTCGTCGAGCGCATTCGTCGGCTCGTCCAGCAGCAGAACGCGGGGGCGCATGACGAACAGGCCGGCAAGACAGACGAGCCGCTTTTCCCCGCCCGACAGGCGATGCACCGGCCTGTCGGCCAGATGGCCGAGGCCGAAGGCGTCGAGTTGGGCGGATGCGCGGGCGAAGGCCTCTTTCCGGGGCACGCGCAGGTTCAGCGGGCCGAAGGCCACATCCTCGATGACGGTGGGGCTAAAAAGCTGATCGTCGGAGTCCTGGAACAGAAAGCCGATGGCGGGGCGGGCGCGGCGGAAATCGGCCTCGCTGCTGCAAGGGGTGCCTGCCAGCACAACCTCGCCCGATGTCGGACGCTCCAGCCCGACGATCAGCCGCAGCAGCGTGGTCTTGCCCGCGCCGTTCGCGCCCCGGATCGCCAGCCTTTCCCCCGCCGCCAGCGCCAGATCCAGCCCGTCGAGCACCCGCCGCCCGTCGCGGTCGAGCGTGATGGCGCGCAAGTCCAGTTCCGCCGTCATGCCACGCGATCCGCCAGCACGAAACCCGCCGCCAGCACGGCCACGCTCGTGATGCGGACCCATGCCGGACGGGTCATCGGCGGCATCGGCGCAGCGGCAAGCGACCCGCCGCGCAGGCGCATCGCCTCCTCCACCCGCTCTGCCCGGTCGAAGGCGCGCAAAAGCGTTCCGCCGATCAGATGGCCGGTGCTGATCATCGTGTGCAGGTTGGTCGCCGGGCGAAAGGCGCGGGCGCGCATCGCCTGCGACTGTCGCGCCAGGCCGTCGCGCGCCGTATGGCTGTGGCGCAGCAACAGTTCCGTCAGCCGGACGAAGCGCGCGGGAACCCCAAGCGCCGCGAGCGAGCGCCCCAGCCACTCGACCGCCGCCCTGTCGAAGAGGGTGAAGAGGGTCAGCGCCATGGCATTGACCTTGCAGAGGATCAGCAGGGCGCGCGTCGCGCCTTCGGTGGTGGCGGTCAGCGGGCCGAGGCGGAAAAGCGCCTCGCCCGGCGTGGTGAAGGGCAGAAACACCAGCAGGATCAACAGAAACCCTTCGACATGCGCCAGCCGGTGCAACAGGCGGCGCGGGTCCGGTCTTGCCGCCAGCGCAAACCCCGCCGCCAGGGTCAGCGCCGCCAGGGCGACCGGCAGACGGTGCAGCGCGGCGATGGCCAGCGCCGCCAGCACCGCTGCGATCAGATGCGGGCGAAGGTCGCGGTCGGAACCTTGCGCGCCGGTCATACCTTGCGCCTTGTGCTCAGCCACAGAATCCCGCCCGCCGCGCCGAGGATCAGGAAAACCCCCGACACGATGTCGGTCAGCCGCAGGCGGTTGTCCATTTCCTCGATCCGCTCAAGCAGCGGGGCGATTTCGTGCTGCACGGCGGCCGAAATCGCGGCGGTGTCCGGGGGGGTGGCGGGCTTGCCCGTCCCGGATGCGGGTGCCGCGACCGGGGCTGTGCCGCTGAACCGGGCGGCGGGGATGCGGGTGCTGGCGGCGTGGCCATCCTCGGTATCGACGGTGATGGTATAGTCGCCCGATCCCGGCGCGGGCCAGAGGAACCCGCCTTCCGGGTCGGCCCGCCCCGCGAACAGGACCTGACCCGCTCCGTCCTCGATGCGGAAGGGCACATCCGCCGGGCGACCGCCGCCGACGAAGAAGCCATAGCCGGAAATCGCCCCGTCCCGCAGCGTGGCGAAGACCTTCAGCCGATGCGCCAGCGCCGGCCCCGGCAGAGCCAGCAGCAGCGCGGCGGCGAGGGCGGCTTTCAGGCCGGCCATGATGTCCACCGCCCCGCCCGCGCGCGTTGCAGGTAGCCCACGGCGGCGCCGCAGACCAGCGCCTCGATCGCTGCCAGCGGCAGGTTGGCCAGCAGCACCACCCGCGCCGCCGGCACGAAATCCGAGGCCGACAGCGCCAGCACCGCCGCGACCATCCCCGCAGTGCCGAGCGTCGCGACCGCCGCCCCCGCTCCGCCGATCAGCGCGGCCCGGCCGGGCGGGCTGGCCGCCACGGCGCGGCGCAGGGCGAGGCCGACCAGAACCCCCGGCAAGGCGATATTCACCGCGTTTACCCCCAGCGTGGTCACGCCCCCGAAGCCGAACAGCACCAGTTGCAGCACCAGAGCCGCCAGCACCGCCGGGACCGCCAGCGCGCCGAGGATCAGTCCCGTCAGGCCCGAAAACATCGGATGCACGCTGGTCGGCCCCAGCGGAATGGCGATCATCGAACCGGCGAAGAAGACCGAGGCCAGCACCGCCGCCCGGGGAATATCCGCCTCGCGCGCGCGCCGCAAAGCGACGGCAGAGATGGCGATGGTCAAGGCCGCGCCCCCGACAAGGACGGGGGCGGAAAGGATGCCGTCCTGGATATGCGCCACCTCAGTTTCCCCCCATCGCCGTGGTCTTTACCCAGATCAGCCCGCCGAGTTCGACCGGAACCTCCTTGCCCTCGGGCGAGGTCATGGGCCGCTCGCCCTCGACCAGGGCGGCGAAGCCCCACCATCCGGCACGCGGCATGGTGTAGACGAAGGCGCCGCCCGCATCGGCCCTGATGACTTGCGTCACGAAGGCGTCGTTCGGCGCCGCGACCGAGCCGTCGTTGACGAATTCGACCTCGATCTCGGCGAAGGGCACCGGCGCGCCGTCGCGCAGCACCAGGCCATGAAAGCTGTTGCCGGCCCAAAGCCCCGTGGGCCGGGTCAGCGGCCGGATCTCGACCGGCAGGCCGACGAGGGTGTCCCAACCTTCGCCCGAGGCCCAGGAATCGACCAGGACCTTGGCATAGTGGAGGATGAACTTGCCCTCCGCAGGCTCCCAATACGGTTGCGGCTCGACATAGAAAAGCGCGGGGCCGGGCTCGGGCAGATCGACCGTCGCCTTCCAGGCGGAGGTGCCGTCGACAGGCGCGGCGACCAGGCTTTCCGTCAGATCGACCGTCTCGCCCCCCCGGATCATCCCGAACCGCACCGGGCGCGGCATCTCCATCACCGGGCTACGGTCGAAGGGATGGGTGAAGACCAGAGACAGATCGACCGCGCCGCCCTCGGGCAGCACATCGGCTGAGGGGATCAGCTCCTGGAAATGCGCCGAAGCCGGGGTGGTCAGCAGCGCGGCGAGGCAGGCGAGAGCAGGGAAAAGGCGCTGTGCGGTCATCGGGACCTCGCGGAGGAAGTATGAATGAGATATTAGAAATTCATACATCTTCGCGCGAGGATGGCAAGCGCCTGACCACCTCGCCGACCGTGCAGAGGGCGAAGTGGCGCGATTTCAGGCAGTCGCACAGAGGCGCGTCAGCCCCCGGCCGGCTTGTCCCGGGCGAGGGCGTCGAAATCGGCGGCCTCGTGCCGTTCCGGCAACTGTTCGGAGGGCGCGCCCCAGGTGCGGTTGACGATCCGCCCGCGCTGCACAGCCGGCCGGGCGAGGATCTGGTCGGCCCAACGGATCACATGGGTGTATTCGTGAACTGACAGGAACTCGCCCGCGCCATAGTTCCAGCCCTTGGCGAGGCCGCCATACCAGGGCCAGATCGCCATGTCTGCGATAGTATACTCCGGCCCCGCGATATATTCGCTTTCGGCCAGACGGCGGTTCAGGACGTCGAGCTGACGCTTCGTCTCCATCGCGTAGCGGTCGATGGCATATTCGATCTTGACCGGCGCATAGGCGTAGAAATGCCCGAAGCCGCCGCCGACGAAGGGCGCGGACCCCATTTGCCAGAACAGCCAGGACAGCGTTTCCGCCCGTGCCGGTTGGGTCACGGGCAGGAAGGCGTTGCCGAATTTCTCGGCCAGGTAAACGAGGATCGCGCCGGATTCAAAGACGCGGACCGGCTCCGGTCCCGAACGGTCCAGCAGCGCAGGGATTTTCGAGTTCGGATTGATCCCGACGAAGCCAGAACCGAACTGGTCCCCGTCGCCGATGCGGATCAGCCAGGCGTCGTATTCCGCCCCTATATGGCCGGCCGCGAGCAGTTCCTCCAGCAGGATCGTGACTTTCTGGCCATTCGGCGTGCCGAGCGAGTAGAGCTGCAAGGGATGCCGGCCGACGGGCAAGTCCTTGTCATGCGTTGGCCCTGCGACGGGGCGGTTGGTGCTGGCGAACTGGCCGCCGTTGTCTTTGTTCCAGGTCCAGACTTTGGGCGGGGTGTATTCGGTGCCGGACATCGGGCGCGTTCCTTTATCGTGGCTTGGCAAGGCCGCGATCCTGAACCGCTTCGCGGGCGGGGACAAGCGGTGGCGCGCCACATGGCGGATTGCCCGCCATTCTCCGTCGCGCGGGACCGGCCCTCAGCCGCCGACGGGGACCGACAGTGTGGTCATGTCGACCCGCCGCTCGAAAGCCTGGCCATCGGCGTCGAACAGGTGGCAGTCGGCGGCGGCGAAGCCTGCGTCAAAGGGCTTGTCGTCCTCGATCGCGCGGGTGCCGGGCAGCACGAAGCAGAAACTGTCCTCGCGCCCCGGAACGGCGGCATAGCCGATGGTCTGCTGGCCCAGGTGTTCCACGACCGAGGGGATGACACGCACCACCGCCTCGCCTGTGCCGGGCGCGATATGTTCGGGCCGGATGCCGAGCGTCAGGGATGCGCCCCCGATCCCTGGCCGGGGGGCGACGGGCAGGCTCAGGCGCTGGCCCATCACCTCGACCTCGACACCTGCATCGGAAACGCCGGTGCAGATCGCCGGCAGAAAGTTCATGCGCGGATTGCCGATGAAGCCCGCGACGAACAGGTTCTGCGGCTTGTGATACAACTCCAGCGGCGCGCCGACCTGGGCGATGTAGCCCGCGTTCAGCACGACGATGCGGTCGGCCATGGTCATGGCCTCTATCTGGTCGTGGGTGACGTAGATCATCGTCGCGCCAAGCTGCTTGTGCAGCTTCGTCAGCTCGATCCGCATATCGGCGCGCAGGGCGGCGTCGAGGTTTGACAGCGGCTCGTCGAAGAGAAAGATCTCGGGTGCGCGGACGATGGCCCGGCCGATCGCGACGCGCTGGCGCTGCCCGCCGGACAGCATCCCCGGCTTCTGTTGCAGCCGGCTCTCCAGATGCAGGATCTTCGCCGCCGCCTCGACCTTTTCGCTGATCACCTGCGCGGGTGCGCCCTCGACCCGCAGCGGGAAGGCGATGTTCTCGAAAACCGTCATATGGGGGTAAAGCGCATAGGACTGGAACACCATGGCAATGCCGCGCCTGACGGGCGGCAGGTCGTTCACCCGCTTGCCGTCGATCACGATGTCGCCGCCGGTGGTATGCTCCAGACCCGCGATCATCCGCAGCAGCGTGGACTTGCCGCAGCCCGATGGCCCGACGAAGACGACGAACTCGCCCTCGCCCACGTCGAGGTTCACGCCCTTGACGACCTCGAACTTGCCGAAGGTCTTGATGACGTTCTTCAGGGAAAGCTGGCCCAAGGGTCGGGTCCTTTCGCGGAATTCAGGAGAGATCCGCGCGACCACCCCCTTGCGAAGGTGGCGGCGCGGAAACCGGCCCTTCCCCGCAGGGAAGGCGGGCGGGCCGGCAAGGTATTGTTTACTTATACTCTTCCAGAGCGGCGGCGGCTTTCTTCAGGGCCGCTTCGGGTTCCGCGCTGCCGGTCACGACCGACTGCACCATTTCGATCATCACGTTCTGAAAGCCTTTGTAGTCGGTGAACAGCGGCTCCGGCCCGCCGAATTCGATCCCGTCCACGAAGGGTTTCCAATAGGGCGCCTCGGCCACCATCTTCTCGACCGCAGGCGAGGGGCGCAGAGGCGTCAGGCCGGCGGCGCCACCGGCCTCATAGGCCTCCTGGATTTCGGGCGAGGTGATGTATTTGGCGAATTCGACCGCCTTTTCCTCGACACCCGAATCCTTGAAGATGGCAAGGCTGTCGGTGATCAGCAGCGTGCCCTTGCCCTTGGCCTCGGGTCCCAGCGGCAGGTCGGTCACACCCCAGTCGATGCCGGTTTCCTTCAGGCGGAAGGCCGCCCCCACGGCGGCCTGGATCATCGCCACCTTGCCATCGAGGAAGATCGAGCGGATCTCGTTCTGTTCATAGGCCGTGGCACCTTCGACCGAATAGGGCACGATGTCCTTGTAGGCGGTCAGCGCGGCCAGCACTTCGGGGCTGTCGAGCTTGATGTTGCCATCCGCGTCGATCACCTGACCGTTGTTGGAATAAACCCAGTGCAGGAACTGGTGCATGGTGTTGTCGAAGGTCTTGGCCGGCAGGCCATAGCCCGGGATGCCGGTCTTTTCCTTGATGACTTTGGAATATTCGATCTCTTCCGCCCAGGTGACGGGCGGCTTTTCGGGATCGAGCCCGGCCTGCTTGAACAGATCCTTGTTCCAATACAGCGCTTTGGTCGAAAAGGCGATGGGAACGCCCCATTGCGTGCCGTCGAAGGTCACGGTGTCGACGATATGGGGATAGTAACCGGCCTTTTCGGCATCGGTCATCGGCACCGGGACGATCAGTTCATTCTCGGCGAATTCCTTCAGCGTGCGGCTGCCGACATAGGCCATGCCGGCGGGCGAACCGGCGGCGGCCAGCGTCGTGGCCTTGTCCTGGCACTGATCCCAGCCCACGACCTCGACCGCGATGGTCCAGCCCTCGTTCTTCGCTTCCCATTCCTTGATGTATTTTTCATGAACCGGGTCGATCGCGTCGCCGCAATAGATCCAGCTTATTTCCTCGGCCATCGACGGCAAGGCGGTGGTGGTGGCCAGCGCCAGGCCGATCAGGCCTTTGCGAAACAGGGTGGTCACTTTGAAAATCTCCCGGTTGTGGTTGGTTTTGATTATTTCACCGCGCCCGCGGTCAGCCCGCCGACGAGATAGCGTTGCAGGAAGAAGATGATGATCACGGCCGGCGCGATGCCCATGAAGGCCGCGGCCATCAGCTGGTTCCAGACCACCTCCTGCTTGCCGAAGAAGGCGAAAAGCCCGATCGGCAGCGGCATGTATTCGGTCTTGGAATTGAAGGTCAGCGCGAAGACGAATTGCTGCGAATAGGCGCCGATGAAGGTCATGATCGCCACGACCACGATGCCGGGGCTGGCGATGGGCAGGATCACCCGGCGAAAGGTGTAGAACTGCGACGCGCCGTCCATATAGGCGGCCTCGTTCAGCTCGACCGGGATGCGCATCATATAGGTGCGCAACAGCCAGATCGCTGAGGGGATCAGGAAGGCCACGCCCGGAATGATCATTGCCCAATAGGTGTTCAGCAGGCCGAGCGTGCGCATCAGCCGGAACAGCGGGATCAGAAGCACCGCGCCGGAAAACATCGACACGGCCAGAAACGCCCCCAGCACCGGCGCCATCCCGCGAAAAGAGAACCGCGCGAAGGCATAGGCCGCCGGCACCACCAGCAGAAGCACCGCCACCGTCACCGCGGTCGAGATCAGGAACGAGTTGAAGACGAAGCGCCAGAAGTTCGGCAACCGCTCGAACACGCCGGAATAAGCCTCGAAACTGCCATTCTCGGGGATGAAGCGGTAGGGAGAGGTGAAAAGCTGCGACAGCGGCCGCAGGCTGACCAGGAACCCTTCGAGAAAGGGGGCCAGCAGAAAGAACAGGAACGCGAAGATGCCGGCGTAGATGCCCGCCACCTCCCACCAGCGGTAGCGGTCGATCATCGGCGTGTTCTCGTCGCGGAAAAGCGCCATGCCTGCCCCCTATTCCCTGCCGCCGATGGTTTGCAGCCGTCGCGTCACCCGGAAATAGGCGAGGCAGAACAGCGACAGGAAGATGCAGATCACCACCGCCCGGGCCGAGCCCTCGCCGTATTTCTTCGATCCGATGGCGGTGTTGTAGGTGTCGATGATCATCGTCGTCGTCTGCCCCGAGGGCCCGCCCCGCGTCAGGATCCAGATGATGTCGAAGGAGTTGAAGGTCGCGATCAGCGACAGCATCGACATGGTGATGACGGCCGGCATCATCAGCGGCAGAGTGATCCGGCGGAACCGCGTCCAGCGCGATGCGCCATCGGTCCAGGCGGCCTCGTACAGGTCCTTCGGGATCGACTGGATCGCGGCCAGGAAATAGATCGTCACCATGGGCACGCCGATCCAGACATCGGTCACGATGGTCGCCCAATAGGCGGTCGAGCCATAGGCCAGAAAGGCGACCGGCCCGCCGGTCAGCCCGAAGCGCTGCAACAGACCCGAGATCATGCCGAACTGGCCGTTGTACATCCAACTCCACATGAAGATACCGATGGCCATGGGCACGATCCAGGGCGGCATGGTCAGGATGCGGAACAGATGCCGCCCGGGGACAGCGGAGTTCAGCAGGACCGCCCCGCAGGTGCCGATGATCATTTTCAGCAGCACCGAGAAAAACGTCCAGGTGAAGGTGCGGACGATCACCGCGAGGAAGGTGTCGTTGAAGATCTTTGCATAATTCGCCCCGCCGACCCAGTTGACCGTCTTCTTCAGCGAGGCATCGGTGAAGGACAGACGGAAGGTTTCCACCAGCGGCCAGGCCACGATCACAAGGACATAAAGGATGGCCGGGGCCAGCAGCGCCCAGGCGAATATCCATGCCGATCGCGAATTGGTCATGCGTCAGGCCGCCTTTCGCATGAGCGCCGTGTCGTAGCGGTCCCAGACCGGGCGCAGGTCGATCACCTGCCGCGACCGCCGCGCGTCGTCCATGCTCAGCGCGAGGATCCCGGCCTCCAGCGCGTCCAGCGGGCTGACGGGCAAGGGGCCGCCCTTCATCACATGGTTCACGATGCCAGCGGCCATTTCCTCGTCGGCGCCATAGTGCTGCGACAAAGCGGTGGCCTGGTAGGTCTTGTCGGCGATCCTGGCCTCGGTCATCACATCGGTGACCTTGAAATACGCCCGGATGAAATCGCCCTCGGCCTGGCCCCGCGTGCCGAAGACGGCGAAGCGGCGGAACTGGTCGGGCGCGTTCAGGTTGGTGTGGAAGTTCATCCCCACCCCGTTGGCATATTCGACGATGGCCACCTGATAGTCGATGATGTCGGCGTCGGTGTCGAACACCCTTTCCGACCCGTTCCAGCCCGAGGGCTTGCGGTGGAACAGACTCAGGTCGTTCTGCCCGTCGAGGCGCGGGTCGTTCTCGGGGACAAAGGTCTTGCGGCCGCCGAAACTCGCCACCCGCTCGGGCCGCGCTCCGATCAGACCGTTGTAGAGGTCGAGGTCGTGGCAGCATTTCTCCAGCATGAAGCTGCCGGACCATTTCTCGTATCGCCGCCAGTCGCGCATGAAAAACGCACCGTGGTAGGGATAGATGTGTTCCGCCGCCTCGATCGAGACGATCTTGCCGAGTTGCCCCGCATCCCGGGCCGCCAGCAGGTCGCGGTAAAGCGGCGCATAGCGCAGCACCAGGCCCACCATCAGGTTTTCCGGCCCGAACTTACCCAGCAGGGCCGCAAGTTCATAGGTCTGCCCGATGGTCGAGACGATGGGCTTTTCGGTGAAGACCTTCACCCCAGCCTCCAGCCCCAGGCGGATCTGGTCGAGGTGGAAGAGGTTGGGCGAGCCGATCATCAGCAGATCGAACCCGCCGGCCTTCACCAGTTCCTCGGGCGAGCCAAAGGATTTGCCCGGGTCGATCCCGTGCTCCTGCAAGGTCGGCAGACCCGCCGGCGCAGGGTCGTAATAGCCCACGATCTGAAAATCGGGGTCCATCTCGTTGAACACATGGCCAAGGTAGCCGAGCCGGAACCCGAGGCCGATGATCGCGACTTTCATTTACCGCTCCCTGCGGAGAAATTATTTTTCGTGAGATTGCGCATCCTTGCGGGTTGCGTCAACGTTTTTTCATACTTTTGGGGCTTGAGTGTAACCTGTTTTCACATACTGCCCGGATTTCAACCCGCGTGCCGGGGCTTCGCGCTACCAGACGGTGCCGCGGGCCGCGACGGGTTCGACCCGGCTGACAAGGCCGCCCCGGTGAAAGACCATGCGGTCGAACAGGTTCGACACGACGCAGGTGTGATTCGGGATCACCCGCACCCGGTCGCCCACCACCGGCAACGGTCCCGCGCAGGCGGACAGGTCCACCACCGCGTGCTCCTCCGACAGGGAAACGATCCGCGCGCCCGGCAGTTCCTCGATCTCGCCATGGTCGGGAAAGCCAAGCAGGTCCGCGGTCAGCGCCTTGGACCCCGAATCCAGCACCGCCCGGGTCGGTGTCGGGCGCGAGACGACGGTGGCCAGCACATGCATCGCCAGATCCTGCCAGCCGCATTCGCCCGCCCGCACCATCGACCGGTCGTTGTAGACATATGTACCCGCCCGATGCTCGGTGGCCGAGGGCACCAGATGGGCCTTTTGCAGATCGGGGCTGCCGCCGTTCGACCGGACGGGGCAGTCGAGCCCCTGCCCCGCCAGCAGCGCCATGGCCGATTGCAGAAAAGCCTCGACCTGCGCGGCACCGCCGGTGGCGGGATAGGTCAGCAGCCCGCCGAAGCGCAGGCCGGGGGCGGTGGCAATGCGAAGGGCGAGCGCCAGCGCGGCCTCGGGCGTCTGCACGCCGCAGCGCCCGGCGCCGGTGTCGCATTCGACCAGAACCGTCAGCGGCGCGTCGGCGGCGAAAGTCGCGGCATAGCCATCGACCGTCATCTCGCTGTCGGCGCATACGGTCAGACGCGGCACGCGGGCGTTCAGCGCAGCGAGCCGCGCGAGTTTCGCCGCGCCGAGGATATTGTAGGTGATGAGGATGTCGTCGAAACCGCCATCGGCGAAAACCTCGGCCTCGGTCAGCTTCTGGCAGTTGACGCCGACCGCCCCCGCCGCGACCTGGGCCGCGGCGACGGACAGGATCTTGTGCGTCTTGATATGCGGGCGGAAGGCCAGGCCACGCGTGGTCATATAGTCTTGCGCGCGGACGATATTGGCGGCCAGGCGATCCTCGTCGATCACCGGCATGGGCGTCGGCACATCCGTCAGGGGCGTGCCCGGTTCGGGCCAGGGAAAGGTCATGCCGCGTCTCCGGTGCTGTCGGCGAAGGGGTCGGCCCTGCGCGGCCAGATGTCGTCGCGCACGAACCGATAAGGGTTGGTCGCCGGGTCGTTCGGATAGGGTCGCCCCGCCGAGCAATAAAGAATGTCGGACACCACCGGCCGGAAAGCCGCGTAGAAGTGGTTGGTCGATTTGATCACCAGGATCTTCTGCGCCAGCGGGTCGATCCCCATCGCGGTGAACAGCGACGGATCGTAGTTCTGCGCCCTGACCGTGTTCAGGATGACCTCGATCCCCGTCTCGGCACCCGCGCCGTCCAGCAGTGCCACCCGCGCCGCCGGGCCAAAGGGCACGACAGAACTGCCGAACATCATTTCGGCCTTCTCGTTCAGCGCGACGATCCGCACCGTCGCATCGACCGGATCGCCGGTCATCGGCGCGGACTTGCCGCCGAAACGCAAGGGCATCTCGGCCCCCTCGCCCGCGACGAAGCACAACTGAACCGCGACAGGATCCCAGATCGTGCCGACCGCGACGCCGCGCGCGCCGCGCGCCATCAGTTCCTTCAGCACCACGGTCGAATCCCCCGCCGTGCCGCCGCCGGGATTGTCCCACATATCGGCGATCAGGATCGGATGGCTGGTCGCGGCCATCGCCTGGCCCACCGCCGTAATCTCGTCGGTCGAGGGCATCAGATGCCGGCCGCGATTGGCATAAAGCTCCAGCCCCAGCCGTCGGGCCAGCATCGCGCCATGGGCGGGTTCGCCATCGGTGACGGCCACCATCTTCGTGCCCATCTCGGGCACGTCGCCGGCCATGAAACCATGGATCACCGACAGCGACAGCACCTTGGGATCGGAGTCTTCGATCCCGAACAGCCGGTCGACGAAGCCGCGCATCGGCTGGCGCGAGGTCGGGAAAACGTCGATCATCCGGCAGTCGAAGACCGAGACGACCGGCTTCACCCGACCCTCCAGCGTATCGACGGCGATGCGCCACAAATCCTCGGCCCGGTCGACGAAATCGGTATGCGGAAACTCCTTGAAGGCGACGAAGAAGTCGAGCGCGGCCACCCGCTTCGCGGTCAGGTGGGAATGCGGGTCAATCTCGGCGCAAACCAGCACATCCGGCCCGACGATCTCGCGCACGCGGGCAGTAAAATCGCCCTCGGGGTCGAGGTAGCCCTGCGCCACCATCGCGCCATGCAGGCCCAGAACCACGGCGTCCACCGGCAGCGCCGCGCGCAGTTGTGCGAGGATCTCGTCCCGCAGCCCCTCATAGGCACCGCGCGAGATCAGCCCGGCCGGGTCGGCCCAGGCGGCGGTGCCCTCGATCAGTTCCCAGCCCTTTTCGGCGCAGACCCGGCGGCCAACCGGAATCGGCGCGGTGCAGAGCGTCGGCGTCGCCGGGTGCTGACCCGGCGGGGCATAGAGCGATTCCTCGAAACCCCGCCGGTCGATGACGATCGGCGAAAAGGTGTTCGTCTCGGTCGCGAGCGCCGCCACGAAGATGCGCTTCGGGTTCGTCATCGCCTACTCCCCGATATGCGGCAGATAGCCGACGAAGCCCGCGATCTTCCACCGCCCGCCATCGCGGCGGCAGATATACAGCGTCTGCCAGTTCATCCGGTCGAAGCTGCCATTTGCCTTGGGCAGGCAGCCGTCGAACTTCTTGCGCACAAGCGCGGCATCACCGTCGATTTCGACCTCTTCCAGCCGGGTCGCGGCATAGATATGCGGACGCGGATCGCCCGCGAAAACACCCGCCGCCTTGTCGGCCTGATACCCTTGGGCCTGACGCAGCCATTCGGCGCGATAGGCTTCGAGCGTCGGGAAAGCCAGGGTGAACCCCTGCGGATCCGGCTGGAAATTCCCGGAAACCCCGGTGAAATTGGCTGCGATGAAGTCGCCCGACACCATGCCCCAGTCGGCGCTGGTCCAGGCGTCGATGTCGCGCGGCACCAGCATCTCCCATATCGCGCGGCGGTCGGTGTCGGTTTCGGGGAAGGGATTGCGGAAGGGGTCGCGTTCTGACGTCATTCTGGCGGCCTGATGAAAATTTTTTCGGCTGACACGTCTATTCTCTGGAATGATCGAACCATCCATGTCTAGATGTCAAGCTGAAACGAAAATGAATTTCTGGGTTACAGCCAGTGGACGAGCAGGCGATCATCGCGGCGATCCGGGCGGGGTATCTGCCCGCGCCCTCTCTTGTCGCAAGGATTCGCCATGACTGACCAGCCGGTCCCCGCCCCGGTGCCCGCCACCCGGAGCCCCGACCTGCCGGCGCCCGATCTGATCGTCGCCATGATAGACGAGGATGGCCGGCTTTCCGCGCAGGAACGCAAGCTCGCCCAGGCCGTACTTGCGGATGTGCATTACGCCACCAACGCCTCGATCACCGAGGTCGCGGCGCGGGCCGGCGTCTCGGCGCCCACGGTGACGCGGTTCTGCCGGCGGCTCGGCTGTTCGTCCTTCTCCGACTTCAAGGTGCAACTGGCGCGCAGCGCCTATGTCGGGCTGCGCTATCTGCGGCCCGAATCCGTGACCTCGACCCCCGCCGAGGTGGCCGAGGACATCGTGACCAAAGCGCAGAACGCTCTGTTCGAGATCCACCGCAACCTCGACCTCGCGGCGGTCGGGCGGGCGGCGGGCCTCTTGTCCGGGGCGGCCATGGTCTATGCCTTCGGCTCGGGCGGCAATTCCTCGATGGTCGTGAACGAGATGCAGAACCGGCTGTTCCGGCTGGGGGTGCGGATTTCCGCCTCGAACGACCACGGGATGAACCTGATGCTGTCGGCGGCGGCGGAGCCGGGGACGGTGGTCTTCGGGTCCTCATTCACCGGGCGCAACCACGAACTGGTGCGCTGTTTCGGGCTGCTGCGCGAACGCGGCATCCCGACCATCGCGCTGACGCAAAGCGGTTCGGCCGTGGCGGGGGCGGCGGATGTGGTGATCCCCGTCGACTTGCCCGAGGGGCGCAACATCTTTCGCGCCACCTCGACCCGCTACGCCTTTCTGGCGGTGGTCGACATCATCGCGAACCTGGTGGCCTATGCCGACCGTCCGCGGTCGACCCGCATCCTGCGCGGCATAAAGGAACAACTGGTCCTGCACCGCGACGGCGACGACCGCCAGCCGATGGGC
>JAATGA010000135.1 GCA_015654855.1 Rhodobacterales bacterium | reverse complement strand
GACGGATCGGTCCGAAGAAAAGGGGCCTCGCCGGGAAACCGGCGGGGCCTTTCCTTTGCCGGACGGGCAGTTCGATCCCGCCGCCCGGGCAGGGAAAGGGCGATCCGGCTCGGCCGGCGGATCCGCGCCGTGATGCCCGTCGCCCGGACCAGGGAGAGGACCGCCGCCCGGCCAGGCGCTTTCGGCCAGGGCCTCGTGCGGCGGTCGGGCGTCGGGATCGGGTGCCCGGGCGACGAATCGCAGGGGTGGTCAGCCCCCGGTGTGGGTCGGCTCGGGCCGTGCGCTGCACCGCGGCAAGGCGGGAAAACGCCGCAGTCTTGCGCAGAAGCGGGGAATTTCCCGCCTTTCCAATGGCTTTCGTATTTGTGCCGGGAAAAAATCTCCCTATAGTCGACCGAACGAGGGGCCGGGTTAACGGGCCCGACCCAAGGGGGTATCCATGATCCGCTCGGAATTGATCCAAAAGATTGCCGATGAAAACCCGCATCTTACCCAACGCCATGTCGAGCGGATCGTGAACACGGTCTTTGACGAGATCATCGAGGCGTTGGCCAAGGGAGATCGGGTCGAATTGCGCGGCTTCGGCGCCTTTTCGGTCAAGGCCCGCGATGCGCGGGTCGGACGCAACCCCCGCACCGGGGAATCGGTCCAGGTCGACGACAAGAAGGTGCCCTTCTTCAAAACCGGCAAGCTGTTGCGCGACCGGCTGAACGGCAAGTGAGCGGGTCCCGGCCGGGGGATCCCGGCCGAAATCCGCGCACCCCCTTGTTCCCGCGGGCTTTCGCGCCAAAATAGGCGGGGAAAGGAATCTTCCCATGCGCTATTTCCGCTATGCTGTTCTCGCCTTTCTGACGCTGGCGCTCGTGGTCTTCGCGGTCGCGAACCGCGCGGCGGTCGAGGTCAAGGCGCTGCCTGCCGGGCTTGCCGGGCTGTTCGGCGTCGATGCCTCGGCGCAGGTGCCGCTGTTCGTCGTGCTGTTCGCCGGTGCGGCGGCGGGTCTCGCCATCGGCTTCCTGTGGGAATGGCTGCGCGAGCACAAGCACCGCAAGGCCGCCAGCCGCACCTCGCGAGAGGTGACGCGGCTTGAGCGCGAACTGGCGGTGATGCGGGATTCCACCACCACGCCGGCCCGCGACGAGGTGGTCGCGATCCTCGACCGCAAGGCGGGCTGACCATGGCGGAAATCCGGGTGAAGATCTGCGGGCTGAGAACCCCGCAGGATGTGGCGGCTGTGGCGGCGGCGGGCGCGGCCTATGCGGGCTTCGGGTTCTTCCCGAAAAGCCCGCGCCATCTGACGCTGACCGAGGCGCGGGCGGTTGCCCTTGCCGCGCCGCCGGGCCTTGCCAAGGTAGCGCTGACCGTCGACGCCGATGACGCGACCCTCGACGAACTGGTCGGGGCGGTGCCGCTCGACATGTTGCAGCTTCACGGCCACGAGACGCCCGCGCGCGTGGCAGAGGTCCGCACCCGCTATGGCCTGCCGGTGATGAAGGCCATGGGCGTCGCGGGTGAGGGCGACCTCGCCGGTCTGCTGGAGATGAGCCTTGCCGCCGATCAGTTGCTGATCGACGCCAAGCCGCCGAAGACCGCCGATCTGCCGGGCGGCAACGGCCTGCCTTTCGACTGGCGCCTCGTCGGGCGCCGGCGCTGGCTGAAACCCTGGATGCTGGCGGGCGGGCTGACCCCGGAAAACGTGGCCGAGGCGATCCGGTTGACCAATGCCCGCCAGGTCGATGTCTCGACCGGGGTCGAGGCCGCGCGCGGGGTCAAGGACCATGCGAAGATAGCGGCCTTCACCCGCGCGGCCATCGGCCCCGCCGATCCGGCGATCCCGCGCCTGCGCTGACGTTGCGAAAATGTGCGGGCTTGCGCCCGCACACCTGTTTCGCGCCTCTGGCCTGCGGCCAACCGGCGCAGTTGTGCCTCCGGCAGGGATATTCGGAGGCGGTCACGGGTGTTTATGGTTTGAGATCAGTATGTTGGCATATCGAATCGCCGCGAGATGATCCACAGATGTGTCACACATGATCCGGGCGCGATCTTTACCTGCTCCTGACCGGGGGCGAAATGGGAAAGCATATTCATCTGTTCCGGCGCGGACGGATTTACTATTGGCGGCGGCGGATTCCGGGGTTTTCCACCGAAATCGACACCATCCAGCTGTCTTTGCGCACCGAGGTTCACCCGGAAGCCTGTATCATCTCGCGGCAACTGACCTCCGAGAGTGATCGCATGTTCGATGATCTGACCCGTAACCTTATCTCGCCCGACGATATGCGGCGGTGGTTATCGCATGTCATCACCGAGGAACTGGCCCGCATCCGCCGGGTGTAACTGATCACGAAGATGGACCCGCATCGGGATGCCGCCTTGGATGCCCGCACGGATTCGGCGACCGCGACCGCATGGAAGCTAATGGCGGAGTTCGGGCCGCGTGCGGACCTCTCGCCGGATGTGACCGCCCGGTTGCGGGCCGCCGGGGCGGATGAAGCGGGTATCTTTGCCCTGGAGGTTACCCTCCCGATGCTGGCACGGGATATGGCTTCCGGGCCGCGCCTGAACCTGATCCGCTCCGGTTTCCAGGCCGTGACGGGCCAGAGTCAGTCCCTGAGGAATCACGAGCTTCTGGAACTGCGCCGCCACACTGATGTGAACTCCACAGCACGGATGTCGCCGGTGGCCGTGTCCATCGCCAGATGTACCGCTGCCGATATTGGCGTCGG
>JAATGA010000530.1 GCA_015654855.1 Rhodobacterales bacterium | reverse complement strand
TGTAGCGGCCGATGCGGTTGTTCGAGACGCCGCCGAGATAGAGCCAGCCCTTGTGCTCGCGCATCGAGGTCAGCATCGGATGGTTCTCACCCCCCATATCCCAAAGCGATTCCAGCACTTTGCCATCCGGCGTGAATTTCAGCACGCAGCCGGTATTCATGTTCGGATAAAGCCATTCGTCGGGCGCCACCCGCTGCGCCATGCGGCGGCGGAAGGATGGCATCCGGTTCGCCAGATCGAAAGCGGGCGAGCGCATCCCCACGAGCGCGCACCAAATATTGCCGTCCGACGCGCGGTTGAGGTTGTCGGGATAGCCGGGCAGATCGGCGATCACCACTTCAAGTGTGCCTTTTTTCGGCCCCTCGAACCAATATCGGTTGATGCGGCAACCCCAGGTCTCGGCGAAGAAGAAAGACTGACCGTCCCCGGCCATGCAGATCCCGTTGGGGAATTGCAGCTTCGAGATCACCGTGCGGGTCGAATTGTCGCGCGGATCGTAACAGATGATGCGGCCATTCCCCCGCGCCTCAAGCGCATCGACCGGCCAGTCGAACATCTCATATCGGATCGTGGCTTCCGAGAAGAAGATCCGGCCATCCGGCGCGATGTCGAGGTCGTCGGCGAGACGCAGGCGGGAATCGTCCACCACCGAGAGCCAGCTGCGATTGGTCTCGTCCGACAGACGCGTGATCGTGCGGTCGGGCGCGATGGAATAGAGTCCCATCCCGGCGACGCAGACGCGGATATTGTCGTCCTTGTCCATGGCGAGGCCAAGCGGCTGGCCGCCCGGATGAGCGAAGACTTCCCATTTCCTGTAGTCGGGGGCGAAGAAGCGGATGATGTCACCATGACGGCTGCCGCAATAGAGGTTGTCACTGCGGTCGAAGATCACATCCTCGGGGCCGTCGAGTTTCCCCAGCCCGATCAGTTCGACATCCCTCAGCCGGTCGTTCCGCGCATAGGGCGTGCCGCTGTCAGGCCCGGTCGCGGGCAGATCGGGCAGCGCGAAATAGGTCGGAGACACATAGACCCGCGCCAGCACTTTCGAGCGGTTCTTCAGCCAGCGCACGTCTATGGCGACCGCGATCAGCAGCACAAGACCCAGGATCAGCGGCGTGGTGCCGCTCGGCAAGCCCATGCGGATCAGGCTGTTGGTCAGGAACTGGACGACCACCGCCCCGATCAGCGCCTTAATGACCGAGCCGCGACCGCCGCCGATGCTGTTGCCGCCCAGGACGACCGCAGTCAGGACCAGCACCTCCAGCCCGATCCCGGCATCGTTGCCGGCGCTGCCAAGCCTTGCAGCATAGCACATTCCGGCCACTCCGGCGAGCATCCCCGACAACACATAGGTCATACAGACCACGCGACGCACAGGGATACCGATGTTATGGGCCGAGCGTCGCGAACCCCCGACCGCGAGCACATGCCAGCCAAGCCGCATCCGGCTCAGGAAGATATGCAGGCCCACCGCCAGCAGCACCGCCCCGATGAACGGCACGGGAACGCCCCATACCGTTTCAAAGCTCAGGAAGTCCCAGATCGTATCGCCGGACGTGCCCATGCTGATCGGCACGGCATATCTCAGCAGCAGAAGATCGACGATGGCGCGGATCAGGATCAGCGTGACCAAAGTGGTCAGAAAGGCCCGCAGCCGCAGATAGCCGATCAACAGCCCGTTCAGCAGGCCAACCAGTCCCCCGACGGCGATCACCGCCGGAGCGGCGATCCAGAAGGGCCAGCCCAGCAGGTTCATGAAGGCCAGCATCGAGATATTCGCCAGCGCGAAGGTCGAACCCACGCTGAGGTCGATCCCGCCCGCCAGCATCACCACCGTCATGCCGAGAGCGACGAAGATCAGTTCGGAATATTGCCTGGCGAAATCGCCCCAGTCGGTGGTGGTCAGAAGTCCCGGGATCAGCGTCGAGAACACCGCTACGACCAGACCCAGCATGACCACCGGAATCGCGGTGTCGATCCAGTTCTTGGCCAGCAGCTCCCCGATCACATGATCGGGGAACAGCCGGTAGCGCCAGCGGGCAAAGGTTTCCGAGATCGTCGTCATAGAGCTGATCCGTTCGCAAAAGACATGCAGAACACGCGGGCACCGCCGCGCCCCCCGTGGTCGCTATCGGGAGAAGGCGCGCATCTGCCGCCAGGGGCAGATGCGCGGCCGGGGGTTTAGTTGTCGCGCTTTACCCGATCAGTGGTCCAACAGGTGTCGGGATGCACGGAATCCTTGTCGATCACCTTGAGCGGGCTGTAGAGCGCGAAGGGCTGCGCGCCGGCCTCGGCCGGACTTTGCAGCAACGTGGCGATGGCGTTGTTGATATCGCGCGCCTGCTGCGCCACATCATAGGCGACATAGGTGGTGAAATCGCCGGCGATCACCTTGTCGCAGGCCGATTGAGCGCCGGCGCCTTGCGAGATCATGACGACTTCGCCGGTCTTGCCGACATCCCTGATCGCGGCGGCGACGCCGACATCCTCGGCATCCCAGATCCCGATCATTCCGCACAGATCCGGGTTCTGCTTGAGGATGGTCAATGCGATGGTATGGGCCTTGGTCGGGTCGAAATCGGCGGCCTGGTTGGCGACGATCTCGATGCCGCTGTCCTCACCCAGAACTTTCTCGAAAGCCTGGACGCCGATGGCGCTGGTCGCATTGGTCGGAATGCCCTGGATGATCGCGACCTTACCCGACTTGCCGCTGCCCGAGCCGCATTTCGAGACCATGATCTGCGCCTGCTTCTCGGCAATCTTATACCAGTCGGCGCCGATATAGACGTCCGAATTCACGTTGGATTTCAGGTTGACCTGGATCACCTTGATCCCGGATTCGGTGGCCTTCCTGATCAGGCGGCCATAGGTCTGCAAATCCGGGTTGTGGATGATGATGATATCGGGCTTTTCGGCGATCAGTTGGGTGATGGCCTGGGCCCCCGCGCTGGTGTTCCAGTTCGGGTCGCGGATGATCAGGTCATAGCCCATCGAATCCGCTTGTTTCTGCATCCCGGCGACCCAGCCCTCTGCGATGTCGAAACTCATCGCCAGCGGCACGAAAGCCACCTTCTTGCCCGCCAGCGCGTTGGCATAGCTGGCCGACATGCCGTCATCATATCCGATCGCGACCTCGGCTTGCGCCGCCGGACCCACCGTCACCGCCGCCAGAAGCGCCGCGGCTGCGAATTTCGTGAGCGTCCTCATCTTGTTCTCCTCCCTGTTTTCGCGGAAATTCCGTCAGATATCGCCCTGCTGCGCGGTCTGTTCGTCCCTCGGATTGATAAGGGTGTCGATCACGATGGCCGCGAGCAGAACGAGGCTCTTGACGATGTTTTGCGTCGTGTAGTCGAAGTTCATGATCGTCATGCCGTTCAGCATGGTGCCGATCAGCAGCGTGCCGACGATCACGTTGCGTGCACCGCCCTTGCCTCCCGCAAGGCCGATGCCGCCCAGAACCGCGACCAGGATCACGTCATAGACCATGGTCGAGGTGACGAGCCGCGTGTTCATACTGCCCACGGCGGCGGCTGTGACGATCCCGGTGGCGAAGCCGATCAGCGACGAGATCACATATTGCATGACGATCACCTGCGGCACCGGCACGCCGGTGGTGCGCGCGGTCTGGGGGTTGTCGCCGATCATATAGATATAGCGGCCGGCCTTAGTGTAGCGCAGGAACAGATGCACCACGAACGCCATGGCCGCGAAGAGCACCACCGGCGCCGGAATCCCAAACACCCTGCCCGAGCCGAGCCAGCGGAATCCCTCATGCCCGGCAGGCACATAGACCACATCGAGGCTGACCATCGTGTAACGGGCGAAGCCGTAGATCACCGTCGCCATGGCGAGGGTGGCGAAGATCGGCGGGATCTCGACATAGGCGATGAGGAAGCCGAGAACGACCCCTATCGCCACGGCGAAGAGCCCGGCATAGAGGGCGGCCTCGCCAAAGCCCGAACCGCCGTTCAGCCGCTCGACCACCCAGCCCGTCGACATGGCCATCGTGGCGACCATGGCGAGGTCGATGCCGCGCCCGATGATCACCAGCCCCATGCCAAGGCCAAGCATCCCCAGAAGCGCCACCCCTTGCAAAAGCGAGACCAGGTTGTCGGCGCTCAGGAACCCCGGCAACACGAGTGCGAAAACCACGAACAGCACCGCCGCGATGCCCAAGACGATCTGCTCTTGGGTCAGTTTCTTGCGGCGCGGGCCGCCTGATCCGGCGGAATGGGGGCCACCCGGAAGGGTCTCGGGCGAGGCACTCATCGCGATACCTCCGCCAGGTTCATGGCCGCGCCATCGCGTCGCAACCCAGGGACGCAGCCCGGAAGCCCACCCTTCGCATCATCTTGTGGAATCATGGTCCCGCTCCTCCCCAGGCGCTGCCGACCGATCTGCGATATTGATACGAACTAAGTTCCAATATTTCAAGCTTCATTATTGTCATATGCATTCGTTATTATCATAGTGACTCCCGACCCTTTGGTCCGGGAGAGGAGCCCACCATGAGTCTCGCAGCCGCTCGCAACCTGGAAAGCCGCCCCGACAGCGCCGCTGAAAACCGGCGAAACACCCTGATTTCCGATGGTGAACTCGACCGGATGTTCCGCCAGATGCTGCTGATCCGCGCCTTCGAACGCCGCACCGAGGCGCTTTTCGCCGCCGGCACGATTCGCGGCACTGCCCATAGCTGCATCGGCCAGGAGGCGACGGCGGTCGGCGCCATGGCGGCACTCGGGTCGCGCGATCACGTCGCCAGCTACCATCGCGGACATGGCCATTGCATCGCACGCGGCGCCGATCCGGGACGGATGATGGCCGAGCTTCTGGGCAAGGCGACCGGCTATTGCGGCGGACTCGGCGGCTCGATGCATATCGCCGATATGGACCTGGGCATCCTCGGCGCGAACGGCATTGTCGGCGCCTCCATGCCGCTTGGCACCGGCACCGCGCTGACCGCGCAGCTGCGGGGCCATGACGGTGTGACGGTCGCGTTTTTCGGCGACGGCGCCTCGAATGAAGGCGCCTTCCACGAGGCGGCGAACCTGGCCTCCGTCTGGAAGCTTCCGATGATTTTCTTTTGCGAAAACAACGGATACTCGCTGACCTCCGCCTATGCGGAGACCTCGGCCGCAGCTTGTGTCGCGGATCGGGCCGCCGCCTATGCCATGCCGGCGTCCCGCGTCGACGGCAATGATGTCGAGGCGGTCGCCCTCGCGATGGAGGCGGCCGTCGAGCGCGCCCGCCAGGGCCTTGGCCCGACCCTGGTCGAGGCGATGACCTATCGCCACGGCCAGCATTCCATGCGCGCCAATCTGCGCGAACCGCGCCCCGAGGCCGAGATCGACAGCTGGAAGGCCCGCGATCCGATCCTGCGCGCCCGCGCCGAGCTTCTGCGCCGTGGCGCAGCGGACGAGGCCGACCTGGCTGCGGCCGAGACCGAGGCCGAAACGCTGGTCGATGCCGCTTTGCGCTTTGCCGAGGACAGCGCCGAGCCCGATCTCGATATGATGATGGCTGCTGTTCTGGCGCCACGCGACGCCCTGCCCGAGCCCGATCTGCCCACCGATCGCATGATCGGTTTCCCCGAAGCCTTGGCCGAGGCCTTGGCGCAGGAGATGGAGCGGGACAAGAGCGTCTTCCTGCTTGGCGAGGATATCGGCCCGACCGGCGGCATTTTCGGCGCAACCAGGGGCCTCGCCGAACGCTTCGGCACCGACCGCGTGCGCGACACCCCGATTTCCGAGGGCGTCATCACCGGCTGCGGCGTCGGCGCGGCCCTTGCCGGGATGCGGCCCGTGGTCGAGATGCAGTTCTTCGATTTCGTCACGCTCGCCATGGATATGATCGTGAACCAGGCGGCGAAGCTGCGTTTCATGCTGGGCGGAAGCCGGCCCGTCCCCCTCGTGGTGCGCGGCCCGCAAGGCGGCGGTATCCGCGTGGGCGCTCAACACAGCCAATGCATCGAAAGCTGGTTCACCCATATTCCCGGCCTTGTGGTGATCGCGCCCTCGACCCCCTATGATGCCAAGGGCCTGCTCGCCGCCGCGATCCGTGACGACAATCCGGTCATTTTTCTGGAGCACAAACTGCTTTACGTCGCGCCCCCCGCCCCGGTACCGGAAGAGCGTTACCTCCTGCCGATCGGCAAGGGCGTGATCCGCCGCGAGGGGCACCATGTCACCGTGGTCGCCACAATGGCGATGGTGGCGCGCGCCCTTTCGGCAGCGGGTCAGCTCGCGCGCGAGGGGATCGAGGTCGAGGTGATCGACCCGCGAACCCTCGCCCCCCTCGATGAGGAGCTGATCTTCGCCTCGGTGCGCAAGACAAACCGGCTCCTGATCGTGCACGAGGCCTGGTCCTATGGCGGTTTCGCCGCCGAGGTGACGGCGCGGGTGGTCGATCAGGTGTTCGACTGGCTCGACGCGCCGGTCGCGCGGCTGACCGGGATGGACACGCCCATGCCCTATAACGGCACGCTGGAACGCGAGGTCATGCCCTCGGTCGCGAAGATCGTCGCGAAGATCCGCGCGCTTCTGGAATAAGCCACGAGGCGCGCGTTCAGACCACATCGGCACGCGCCTCACGGATTGCGTTTCGGGCGAAATCCGCCGCGATTTCCAGCTTTTGCCGGTCGATCCCGGTGGCAAACCCCTGCGCGGCGAGGAAGTCGGCCAAGGCACCGGTGTCCAGATTTCCCGGCGCACCGGGCGCATAGGGGCAACCGCCAAGCCCGGCGACCGAGCCGTCGAAGGACCGCAGCCCGCGATCGAGGCAAAGCGCGACATTTTCCAGCGCCCTGCCTCTGGTGTCATGGAAATGCCCGGCAAGGCGCGCGGCGGGCAGAACCTTCAGCACCGCATCAAGCATGGCGCCGGTGGTCGCGGGCGTGGCGGCGCCGATCGTGTCGCCCAGGCTGATCTCATGGCAGCCCAGATCCGCCAGCCCCCGCGCCATATGCGCGGCCTCGGCCGGGGCGACAGGCCCGTCGTAGGGACAATCCGTCACGCAGGAGACATAGCCGCGCAGCCGCAGCCCTTTTGCCCGCGCCTCCGCCGCGACGGGCGCCAGCCGCGACAGGCTTTCGGCCCGCGTCGCGTTGATGTTCTTCAGGCTGAACCCTTCCGAGGCCGAGACGAAGAAGGCGATCTCTTCGACCCGCGCCGCCAGCGCCCGCCCGAGCCCTGCCGCATTCGGCACCAGGGTCGAATAGCAGATGCCCGGCGCGCGAGAGATCCCGGCCATGACTTCGGCGCCGTCAGCCAGCTGCGGCACCCATTTCGGGCTGACGAAACTCGTCGCCTCGATATGGCGCAGCCCGGTCCGGGACAGCAGATCGACCAGCCGGATCTTGACTGCGGACGGGATCAGCGCCCGCTCGTTCTGCAACCCGTCGCGCGGACCAACCTCATGGATATGAACCGGCCCACCCATCGCCTCAGCCCTGAACCAGCAGTTCTTTGGCGCGGTAGACGCTGACATGGCCCTCGGCCGCCAGCGCCCTGGCGATACGGTCGACCGCCTCGCCCTCCGCCCCCGCCAGGATCGCGATATTGCGGGCGTGCAGCGTCATATGCCCGCGCTGGATGCCCTCGGTCGAAAGCGCCCGGATCGCCGCCATATTCTGCGCAAGACCCACCGCCGCCGCGACTTCGGCCAGTTCCCCGGCCGAGGTGACCCCCAGCAGTTTCAGCGCCGCCTGGGCCGCCGGATGGGTTTTTGTCGCCCCGCCGACAAGACCAAGCGCCATCGGCAGCTCGATGGTGCCCACGAGCTTGCCACCGGCACCGATCTCCCAATTGGTCAGCGAAGTATAGCGGCCGCTTCGGGCGGCATAGGCATGGGCGCCGGCCTCGATCGCGCGCCAGTCATTGCCGGTCGCCACCACAACCGGGTCGATGCCGTTCATGATACCCTTGTTATGGGTGGCGGCGCGGTATGGGTCGATCAGCGCGAGCGTGCAGGATTCGACCATGCCCCGCGCAACATCCTCGCCCTTCAGCGCGCCGCTGTCCAGGGCGCGCGGCTCCAGTTCGACCTTTGCCCGGACCAGCCGCAGATCGGCGAGGTTCGACAGGATTCGCAGGCGGACCGTGCCGCCGGCGATGCGCTCGACATCGGGGGCCAGCATCTCGGCCATGGTATTGACCGTATTGGCACCCATCGCATCGCGCACATCGACGATCAGATGCAGCACCACCATCGGACCGACCGGGGTGTCGCGGAAGGTATGGACCTCGATCTCCTTGCAGCCGCCGCCAAGACCGATCAGCAACTTGTCGCGGC
>JAATGA010000437.1 GCA_015654855.1 Rhodobacterales bacterium | reverse complement strand
GGCCCGCGACATCTACGACGCGATGGAAACCGCGCGTTGCGAGGCGATCGGCGCGCGGGCCATGCCGGGCACCGCGACCAATATCGACGCCAAGATCGCGCAGGAGGCGGACCGCAAGGGATATGCCCAGATCACGCGGATGCAGGATGCGCCGCTGTCCGTTGCCGCAGGCTTCCTCGTGCGCGAAAAGGCCACCGGCCGCCCGCTGCCACGCGGGGCCGAGACCGTGGCGAACCTCTGGCGCGATCAGTTCGACGAGGTGGCGGGGACGACTTTGACCGGCCTCGACGCGGCGCTGGACGATCAGGCGGCCTTTGCCCGGCTGACCCGCAAGGTGATCGCCGATCTGGGTTATGGCGACCAGTTGGGCGACGACCCCGACCAGCCCGACGAGGACCAGGCCGGCGAAGAGGCCGAAGAGGATCAGGATCAGTCCGAACAGAACGGCGACGAGAACGACGACAAAGAGGACCCCGAGGCCACGCCCGAGCGCAGCCAGGAGGAACAGCAGGACCAGTCGCAGGCCCAGGTCTCGATGGACGACGACGCCGAAAGCGAAGAGGCGGAAGAGACCGAACTGCCCGAGGGCGAGGCACCGCTGGAACCGCCGCCCCCCGCGCCCTATTCCGAGGCCGATCCGAACTACACCGTCTATACGCAGGAATTCGACGAGGAAATCCGCGCCGAGGATCTGGCCGAACCGGCGGAACTGGAGCGGCTGCGGGCCTATCTGGACCAGCAGCTTGAGCCTTTGAAAGGCGCGGTCAGCCGTCTGGCCAACAAGCTGCAGCGACGCCTTCAGGCACAGCAGAACCGGTCGTGGCTGTTCGATCTGGAGGAAGGCATCCTCGACGCCGGGCGTCTGGCCCGCGTGGTGGCGAACCCGACGACGCCTTTGTCCTTCAAATGGGAAAAGGACGCCGAATTCCGCGACACCTGCGTGACGCTGCTGCTGGACAATTCGGGGTCCATGCGGGGCCGCCCGATCTCCATCGCGGCGATCTGCGCGGACGTGCTGGCCCGCACGCTGGAACGCTGCCAGGTGAAGGTCGAGATCCTGGGCTTCACCACACGCGCCTGGAAGGGCGGGCAGAGCCGCGAGAAATGGCTGGCGGCGGGCCGTCCGCAGCAACCCGGGCGGCTGAACGATCTGCGCCATATCATCTATAAGGGCGCCGATGCCCCGTGGCGGCGGGCGCGGCCGAATCTCGGCCTGATGATGAAAGAGGGTCTGCTGAAGGAAAACATCGACGGCGAGGCGCTGGAATGGGCGCATCGCCGGGCGATGGCGCGGCCCGAGGCGCGCAAGATCCTTATGGTGATTTCCGACGGCGCGCCGGTCGACGATTCCACGCTTTCGGTCAACCCGGCGAATTTCCTCGAAAAGCATCTGCGCGATGTGATCTCTCTGGTCGAGCGGCGGCGCGCGGTCGAGCTGATCGCCATTGGCATCGGCCATGACGTGACGCGCTATTATCAGCGGGCGGTCACGATTACCGATGTCGAGCAACTGGCGGGTGCGATGACCGAGCAACTGGCCTCGCTGTTCGAGGTCGATCCGAAGAAACGGGCGCGGGGGCTTTCGCGGAAAGCGGGCTAGGCACGGAAAGCGGGCCAGGGGGGCTGTCTGCCCCCTCTTGGCCCGCGGCCAATTCACCTCCCGAGGATATTTTCGCAGAGAGGATGGGGGCAGGGATGTTCCAGACATTTACCACCACGGCGGATCCGTCGCAGGGCGCGGCCAGGCTCGCGGCCTTGCGGGCGCGGATGGCGGCGGAGGGGCTGTCCGGTTTTCTGGTGCCGAGGGCCGATGTGCATCAGGGCGAATATGTCGCGGGCCATGACGACCGGCTGGCCTGGCTGACGGGTTTCACCGGGTCTGCCGGGTTCTGCGTCGTGCTGCCGGATGTGGCCGGGGTCTTCGTCGACGGGCGTTACCGCGTGCAGGTGAAGCGCCAGGTGGATCTGGCGGCCTATACGCCGGTGGCCTGGCCCGAGGTTCTGCCGGGGGCATGGATCGCCGAACATCTGGCCGAGGGGGTGGTGGGCTTCGATCCCTGGCTGCACACCGCCGACGAGATCGGGCGGATGGTCGCGGCGCTGGAGGGGACGGGGATCGCCTTGCGCGAGGTGGGGAACCTGGTCGATGCGATCTGGCCCGATCAGCCCGCGCCGCCGATGGCGCCGGCCTTCGTCCATCCCGAGGCCTTGGCGGGCGAGCCTGCGGCGGCAAAACGGGCGCGGCTGGCCGAAGGGCTGATCGTGGCGGGGCAGCGGGCGGCGGTGATCACATTGCCGGATTCGATCTGCTGGCTGCTGAACATCCGGGGCGGGGATGTGCCGAGGAACCCGGTTCTGCACGCCTTCGCCATTCTGGGCGACGACGGGCGGGTCGCGCTGTTCGCCGAAGCCGCGAAGTTTTCCGACGAGGTGCGCACGCATCTGGGGGATGAGGTGGCGATCCTGCCGCCGGCGGGCCTGTTGCCGGCGCTCGCCGGGCTTGACGGGCCGGTGCGGGTGGACCGGGGCTCCGCCCCTCTGGCCGTCAGCCAGGAACTGATCGCGGCGAGTGTCGAGGTCGCCTGGGGCGAGGATCCCTGCAAGCTGCCGAAAGCCGTGAAGAACGCCGCCGAGATCGAGGGGATGCGCGTGGCGCATCTGCGCGATGCCGTGGCCATGGCGGAGTTTCTGGCCTGGGTCGATGCGCAGGCGCCGAAGGGCGGCGTGACCGAGATTGACGTGGTGGCCGCGCTGGAAGGCTTCCGCCGGGTGACCAATGCCTTGCACGACATCAGCTTCGACACGATTTGCGGATCGGGGCCGAACGGGGCGATCATCCATTATCGCGTGACGGAAGAGACGAACCGCACCCTTGGCCGGGACGAACTGCTGCTGGTCGATTCCGGCGCGCAATATCTCGATGGCACGACCGACATCACCCGGACCATCGCGCTCGGCGATCCGGGGGAGGAGGCGCGGGTGCAATATACCCGCGTGTTGCAGGGGATGATCGCGATTTCCCGCGCGCGGTTTCCGCGCGGGGTGGCAGGGGCGCATATCGACGCGCTGGCGCGCTATCCTTTGTGGCTGGCGGGTCAGGATTTCGACCATGGCACCGGGCATGGGGTGGGCGCCTTCCTGTCGGTG
Organism: Rhodobacterales bacterium; assembly: GCA_015654855.1. Classification (GTDB taxonomy): domain Bacteria; phylum Pseudomonadota; class Alphaproteobacteria; order Rhodobacterales; family Rhodobacteraceae; genus JAATGA01. The sequence continues at coordinate 495 of JAATGA010000437.1, read as the reverse complement.
CATGAGGGGCCGCAGCGCATCTCGCGCCTGTCAGATGTGCCCTTGCAGCCGGGCATGATCCTGTCGAACGAGCCGGGATATTACCGCGAGGGGGCTTTCGGCATCCGGCTGGAGAACCTGATCGTCGTGACCGAAGCGCCGAAGATCGGCGACAATCGCGATCAGCTGGGGTTCGAGACGCTGACCTTCACGCCCTTCGACCGGCGGCTGATCCTGGTCGATGAACTGACTCGCGGCGAGCGGGCCTGGCTGAATGCCTATCACGCCGAGGTTCTGGCAAAGGTCGGGCCGAGGGTAACGGGTGCGGTGGCAGACTGGCTGCGCGCCGCCTGCGCGCCGCTCTGACCGGCGTTCAGCCCCCGGTACGTTCAGCCCCCGGTATGCGACATGGTGCGGGTCATCTGGCCCGCGACATGGCGGCGGGAATAGTCGAAATCGTGGCCCTTGGGCTTGCGCGCGATGGCGCGGCGGATGGCGGCCTCGACCGGCTGATCC
>JAATGA010000298.1 GCA_015654855.1 Rhodobacterales bacterium | reverse complement strand
TGTCGTTGACGATCACGGCGACGCGGCGGCCCTCGCGATTGTTCAGCACATGGTTCAGCAGCGTGGTCTTGCCGGCGCCGAGAAAGCCCGAAAGCACGGTGACGGGCAGGCGCGTATCGCCGACGGGGCGGTTGGCTTGCATGGGGTTCTCGCATATGTAATGTTATTACATCTCATGTATAACCGGATTCGCACAGCCCCGCAAGCCGTCCTCGCGCCGTGTGGCCACTAGCCCCGGCCTGATCGCGACAAATGACAAAGCCCGGCAGCACCGAATACCCAGGCCGCCGACCCGATCCTGACCGCGACGGCCATCGTTCGGGCGTGAAAACGCTCAGCGGCACCATCGGCGCGACCCGGGCGGTTCGGTCGCCGCCGGCGACGACTTTGACCGATTCCGCGGCGCCGGCAGCGCCGCCGATTCGGAGTCGTGGGCAGGTCCCCCCGCCGCCGCATCATTCTGCCGGCTTCGCCCATCCCGCCCGCACTCCCGCGGCGCCATGCCGCCAGTCGCCGCGCCTGACCACTCTTGTGGAGTCGTGCCGGGGGATATAAGCAATTCCTGATTTCTTCTGTCGGAGATACCGGCCGGCATTGCATTCACGCCGACCGGTCAGTGCAGGTGACCATGCTGCCATCCTTTCTGATCATGCTGCGCGAGGGGATCGAGGCCGCCCTGATCGTCGGGATTATCGCCGGCTATCTGGGCCGCACCGGCCGACAGGTCTGGCTGCCGACGGTCTGGGTCGGCGTGCTGCTGGCCGTGGCCCTGTCGCTGTTCGTCGGCGCGGGGGTCATGGCCATCGGCGCGCAATTCCCGCAGAAAACGCAGGAGCTGTTCGAGGCCATCGTTGGCGCGCTGGCGGTGATCGTGCTGCTGTCCATGGTGTTCTGGATGCGCAAGGCGATGCGGTCGATCCGCGCGACGGTGGAGCATGACATCGACGCGGCCCTTGCCGATGCGCGCGGCCCGACCTGGGCGCTGATCGCGATGAGCTTTGCCGCCGTCGCGCGCGAGGGGCTGGAATCGGTCTTCTTCCTGCTCGCTCTGTTCCAGCAAAGCCCCGGCCCCTCGGCCCCGATTGGCGCCTTCCTCGGCGTCGCGGTGGCGGTGGTGCTGGGCTTTGCCATCTTCCGTGGCGGCGTGCGGCTCGACCTTCGGCGGTTCTTCCGCTGGACCGGGGTATTCATCATCCTGGTAGCGGCAGGGCTTGCCTCCTCGATCCTGCGCAACCTGCATGAGGCCGGGATCTGGAACCATCTGCAACAGCCTGTGTGGGACCTGACCCGCACCCTGCCCGTCGATTCGGTGCCCGGCGCGGTGCTGAGCGGCCTTTTCGGCTATCACGACGCACCGGTTCTGGGCGAGGTGCTGGCCTGGGCGGTGGTGCTGGCGCTCGGCCTGTGGTTCTTCCTGCGCCCGCATCCCCAGCCCCGGAAACTCGGTCAGGAGGCCTGAGATCATGGCGGACAAGAAACCCACACAGGGCCAACCCATGTCGGGCCGCACTGCGATGCTGTCGGTGGGCGGCGCGGCGCTGCTGGTCGTGGCGGGCATCGCCGCCTTCTGGGCCGCAGCCCGTAACGCCACGCCCGAGGCCAGCGGCAACGAGATCGTGGTGACCGTCACCGACGCCACCTGCGATCCCGCCGATCTGACCGTCGATGCCGGGCGGCAGACCTTCCGCATCCATAATGCCTCGGACCGGACGCTGGAATGGGAGATCCTCGACGGCGTGATGGTGGTGGCCGAGCGCGAGAACATCACCCCCGGCCTGAATGCGACACTGACCGAGCGGCTGAAGCCCGGCACCTACGACATCACCTGCGGCCTGCTGTCGAACCCGCGCGGCAAGTTGACGGTTGTGGCCACGGCTGAATCCGAGGCGGCGCGAGTTCAGCCCGAAACCCGCGCCTTCATCGGACCGCTGTCGGAATACCGCGTCTACCTCAGCCGCCGCGCCTCGGGTCTGGTCGAAACTGTGACCACACTGAAAGACGCGATTGCGGCCGGCGATGTGGCTGCTGCGAAAGCCGCCTGGCTCGCCGCGCGGCAACCCTGGCGGCAGATGGCCCCGGTTTCCGGCCGGATCGGCGATCTGGCGAACCGGATGGACCCGCTGGCCGATTACCTGACAGGGCGCGAGCAGGACCCGGGCTTTACCGGCTTTCACCGGATCGAATACGGGCTCTGGTCGCAGGGCTCGACCGAGGGGCTGACCCCGGTCGCCGAGGCACTGCTGGCTGATACGCTTGTACTGAAGGACCGGCTGAAGGCGCTGGATGTCGCGCCCGCCGATCTGGCCGCCAACGCCGCCGATCTGGCCGCCCGCGTCGCCGATCAGGCGAGCGCCGGGCAGACGCCCTATGCCAAGGCGGATCTGGCGGAGTTTTCGGCCGATCTCGATGGGATCGCGAAATCCGCCCTGCTGATCGACCCGCTGGTGGCCGCGGCGCATCCCGCGACCTCCGCCGCGCTGCACACGGCGCTGGACGCGGCGCGCGCCACGCTCGACGGCTTCCGCAAGGACGGGGCTTTCCCGGCCTGGGATACGGTCGATGCCGCCGGGCGGCAGAGGATCGCGGAGGATTTCCGCGCGCTCGCCGAGACGGCAACCGCGCTGAACCCGGCCATCGGGTTGGAGTAAGACGATGGCGAACGAGCCGTTCTCCCCCACCCGTCGCGGCCTTCTGACCGGGGCCGCCGCGCTGGCCGCCGCAGTGCCCGGCCTTGCCCGGGCCGAGATCTCGCTAAACGTCGCAAGCGCCCCGGTGACGGGCGAGGCCGCCGCCGCCGACATCGTGTCGCCCTATGGCCGGCACCAGGCGGGGATCACCACGCCGCGCCCGGCGAATGGCATGGTTGCCGCCTTCCATGTGCTGGCAGATACGCCCGCCGATCTGGAGCGGCTGTTCCGCCGCCTGACCGAGCGGATCGTGTTCCTGACCCACGGCGGCGCGGTGCCGGAGCTTGACCCGAAACTGCCGCCCGCCGACAGCGGGTTACTGGGGGCGGCGATCCTGCCCGATGCGACGACGATCACCGTGGCGCTCGGCACATCGCTGTTCGACGACCGGCCCTGGCTTGCCGCGCAAAAGCCGCGTGTCCTGCAACGTATGACCAAGTTTTTCAACGATGCGCTGGTGGCCGACCTTTGCCATGGCGACATGTCGATCCAGTTCTGCGCCAACAGCCAGGAATCCGTGGTCCATGCGCTGCGCGACATCGTGAAGTCGATCCCCGATCAACTGGTGCTGAAATGGGCCCAGGCCGGCAACGTGCCCGCCATCGCCCCGCAGCCCGGCGGGGCGATGGAAAGCGCGCGCAACCTGCTGGGCTTTCGCGACGGCTCGGCCAACCCCGACAGCGGCGACGTCGCGCTGATGGAGCGCGTGGTCTGGGCCGGGACGGGCGAACCCGAATGGGCGGCGGGCGGCAGCTATCAGGCGGTGCGGATCATCCGCAACCTGGTCGAACGCTGGGACCGCACCCCGCTTGGCGAGCAGGAACGGATCTTCGGCCGCACCAAGATCACCGGCGCACCGCTGGATCGGCCGCACATGACCGAGGCCGAGGTGCCGGATTACACCACCGACCCCGATGGCGCGGCCGTGCCGTTGGACAGCCATATCCGGCTGGCCAACGACCGCAAACCGGGGACCGATGCCAGCCTGATGCTGCGCCGGCCGTTCAACTATGTGAACGGCGTGCTGAAGAACGGCCAGCTCGACCAGGGCCTGCTGTTCATCGCCTGGCAGGCCGATCTGGAGCGGTCCTTCATCGCCGTGCAGCGCCGTCTCGATGGCGAACCGCTTGAGGAATATATCAAACCCGTCGGGGGGGGCTATTTCTTCGCCCTGCCCGGCTTTACCGAAGGCGACTGGCTCGGCCGGTCGCTGATCGAAACCGTCTGAACCCCGACAAGCCAGCAGAGCCCAGCCAGTCGGTCCCCCATATCCCCGGTTCCGGGGTTAACCAGAAAGGACTTTTCCATGCGTTTGCTGACACTTGCCGCCGTCGGTGCGCTGCTTGCGGGCCAGATCGCACATGCCGAAACCACGCTCGATCTGGTCGGACCGATCAGCGACTACAAACTCTACGTCTCGGAGCAGACCGACATCCTGGTGAAGAACACCGAAACCTTCGTCGCCGCCGTCAAGGCGGGCGAGGTCGACAAGGCCAAGGCGCTGTTCCCCTCGACCCGCATCAACTACGAGGCGATCGAGCCGATCGCGGAACTGTTCTCGGACCTTGACGCTTCGATCGACAGCCGGGCCGACGACTATGAACAGGCCGAGGCCGACCCCGCTTTCCCGGGCTTTCACCGCATCGAATACGGGCTGTGGGAAAAGAACTCGACCGAAGGCCTTGATCCGGTGGCCGATCAGTTGCTGGTCGATGTGAAAGCCCTCGCCCTGCGGATCGAAGGCCTGACCTTCCCGCCGGAAGTCGTCGTGGGCGGCGCCGCCGCGCTGATGGAAGAGGTCGCGGCCACCAAGATCTCGGGCGAGGAAGACCGCTATTCGCATACCGATCTGTGGGACTTCCGCGGCAACTTCGACGGCGCTAAGAAGATCGTCGATCTTGTGCGCCCGCTGGTCGACGACCCGGAATTCCTCGCCAAGGTCGATGCGAACTTCGCCACCATCGACACCACGCTGGAGAAATACCGCGAAGGCGAGGGCTATGTGACCTACGACAAGCTGACCGAGGAGGACCGCGTGGCCATGGCCGCCGCCGTCAACGTCCTGGCCGAGGATCTGTCGACCCTGCGCGGCAAGCTGGGCCTCGACTGATCGCCGGGGCTGCCGGGGCGATCCGGCACCGATCCGGTCCCACACGGTGAGACCCGCCCCGAGGCCAACCGGCCTCGGGGCATTTTCATTATGGCTGAACGGTGCGCGCCCCGCTGCCGGGACGCGCGGGCGAGATCAGAAAGCCCGGTTTCCGGGTACGCCAGATGTCGCCGATGAACAGCATCTCTTTGGTGTTTTTAGGATGCGCGATCCATCCCCTTATGGTGGAGGGCAGCGGCGGCATTGTTGACACAACTTGTTGATATTTTATTGAAATCACCCCTGCTGTAGGGTGGACCCGCACCGGGCGCGATACCGGACGGCAGGCTTTCCGCCCGACTCGCCTGCCGAAGCGGCCGGGGCGATCCGGCGACCGTGTTCGACGGAAACATCCGGCTCGTTCGATAGAGTTGACAGGACGAGGCAGCGGCGCCTGTTGGCGAAGGGAACACCCGAGGAATG
>JAATGA010000365.1 GCA_015654855.1 Rhodobacterales bacterium | reverse complement strand
GCCCGCACGAGCGCGAGAATCTGTTCCCGATGCTGGTCCGGCGGATCGCGCAGCGCAAGCATCGGCTGCGAGGAGGGTGAGGGCAGATCAACCGGGGGCGCGTCAGCGGCGGGGCTGGTCGCCCCGCTCTGATGCCGCTGCCCGGCAATATGCTTCCTCGCTCGCGCCATCGGCCGAGTGCTCCCGCCCTCCGGAGCCACGAAAGCAACCGGGGGTTCATATCGATCTGATTGTCTGCCGGAATGTCTCCGGCGCTGCTCAGATCAATATAAGTCACTGGAGCCATCCTGATTTGGGAAATGCGGGCGGGATTGGCAGGTCAAATCGCTATTCTGTGGATAACCTCGCCTCCTTCAGAGCATCGGAAAAACTATATCGATTTATTTGATCCGCGAATGAGGCGGGGTGGGGTTGCTCGTGCGGAATCGGCAAAAACAAAAAAACGAAATGACCCAAAAATACGGATTTTACACGGCTGCAAAAGAAACGAATAAAACAACTCATCTTCCTGTTCGGAAAAAGAAAATGAAAAACACTCACTGATCAAAGGTGAAAAAGAAAAGGAAAGAAAGACGCGACGGGAATCCGGCGCAGGATACGATGGCCAAAATTGAAGCTGTGACGTTCAGGTTGCTCCGAGATGATGGTCGATTTTACTTGATTTGATAGTCTGATTGAGCGTGGTGAAATTCTTATTCCTCTTGAAATGATGGCCTTGCACGAGGGATATGAAAATCTTTATCCAGACAAGTTCCTCAGGATGACATCGGGCGACAGATGCTCACCTCGAGGCGTTGCGGCACCACCACCACCAGAGTTCTGCGTCGAGAAAGCCGACCGGTGCCTGGCTGACCCGGGGTTCGTCATCCAGGGTCCTGCCGAATGCCAGCCCATCGCGATCCATCGCAGCGTTGATCCTTGCCCGCACCTCCGGGACCGTGATGTCGGACATCCGGATGACCCGTTGACCATTGAGAAGCGTAATCACCCGGATCCCGCCAATCTCGGTGTCATCTCCTCGCCGACGATGACGTTTGATTGCCGCTACAAACGGCTCGTGGTCCGCGGTCATGCGCGATTGCAACGGGATGCAGGCATTCGCGATCAGCGAGCCAGCATGTCTGTCACCGGAAAAACGGCACCAGCCACCGGTCGTCGACAGCCAGTCCGAAGACGTCGTGCCGACCACATCAACCAGATCGTCGCCGATGAAAACTTGCGGGAACGATCCGGGTGGACCAATTTGCGCTACCGCTGCTTTGTTGCCGGGCACGCCAAGGGGAGGCGGTTCGAACGCCCAGAGCATCAGGGCATCGTAATGGGCATCAGTGAACTTCTTCTTGTTCATAGCGGTCTCCTCATTGTGGGAATTCGATCAGTGCAGGTCAGCTTCCTTCGCCTTTCCACTCGCGGGCGAACCACCACCAGAGGGTGCTGTCGGCGTAGCCATCGGGCATCGCGGTGACTCGGAGGTCGCCGACCAGTCGGCCATCGAGATCTGGACCGAGACTGTCGAGAAACTGCTGGAAGGCGGACTTCACCTCCGGAATCTCGATATCCTCGGGCCGGATTGCCTCGCGACCGCCGCCGAGATCGAACACCGGCAGTCCGGCGCAAAACCCGGTCTCGGGCTGGGTCGCGTAGCGGTGCAGGGCGGCGTTGAACCGTTTGCGGTCAGTCATCAGCTGCGATTGCACCGGGTTGCAGGCATCGCCGATCGCGGCAAGGGTATCGCGGTCGCCGGAGAAACAGCACCAGCCAGGGCCTGCCGTCGAGAGCCAGCCGGAACGGGTGGTTCCGATCACCGGATAAGGCTTGCCGTCAACCAGAACCTCGGGCGGCTGGTCGGGGGCCATGATACGCGCCGTCGTGACCAGGGGGCCGGGCCGACCGACAGGTGGCGGGTCGAAAGCCCAGAGGATCAGGGCATCATAACAGGAATCGTCAAACATCAGGGTCATGGCGATACCCTCCTCAAGTGAAAAGCTGTGCGGGGCAGTCGGCGTTGATCAGACCGCGCAGGAGCAGGCGGGCCACATGCCCACTGTCGATCTCTTTCGGGTCACCGAGTGCGGTGTGATAGCGCGGTAGCCGGGGAACCCGGCGGGCGCGTTGTCTTGGGACCTGCCGTTATCCGGTCGCGGGTGCTTCAACGGGGTGCTTCGCGTGCGGCGCATCGGTCTCTTCAACAGACGGGATGCCGCAGAGGTGCCGATAGATGCCGTCGCTGTCGAGGCTGCGCTTGCGCATCAGATCCCCTGCCAGCGCCTCCAGCACAGTTCGATGCTCGACCAGTATCTCGCCCGCACGGCGGTCCGCGCGTTCGATGCGCTGCCGGATCCGGGCCTCGATCACCGGATCGCGCAGCAGAGCCTGCTTGTCCTGGCCATGCCACACCGGCCCCTTGCATCCGAGGCCATAGACCGCTTCGATATCGAGCGCCCATTCGGTGGCCTTCGCCAGATCGGATTGTGCGGGGCCACCGGCGCCAGCCGAAATATCTCCCAGGATCAGCCTCTCGGCGGCGCGGCCGGCAAGGCTGTAGGTGATCTCGTCCTCGATGTCGCTAAGAAGGCTCTCCGTCTGGCGCGGCAGCCGGGTGATCTGCCCGCCCTCATCCGAGATCATCATCCGCGTGATCTGGCCGAGATGCAGGGCGGCGCCCGCAACGGCATGACCGGCTTCGTGCAAGGCCATGCGCCACAGCCGATCCATGTTCTCGGCGTCGCTGCCGATGTTGAGGTGGTCGCAGAGCATCGCAGCCGTCAGCCTCTTCCGGCGATGTCGCGCGTCGGATCGGGCGGCGCGGATCGCGGCGTCGATGTCTGCGGGGCTGCGCCCGACGGCCCGGTGCGACAGCGCCTTCAGCTCTGCGTCCCCAATGTCCTCGCGCAACTGCTGGCGCAGCAGGCCGAGGATGGTGCCCGCATCCGGCAGGGGCACCTCGACCTTCAGATCGAAGCGCCCGGCGCGCAGCATCGCCGGGTCCATCCGCTCGGGGTGATTGCAGGCGCCGATGAGGATAACACCTTCCTGCAGCGCGATGTTGTTCACCTCGCCAAGGAAACCGTTGATCACCTGCGTCCGGTAGTTGCTGCCCTGCCTGTCGTTATCTGCGCGCGAGCCGACAGCATCGATCTCGTCGATGAACAGGATGCACGGGGCCAGTCGGCGAGCCTCGGCAAAAGTCTTGCGCATCTCGCGCAGCATGTCGCCGAGATGGCCGGCAGATTGCCATTCGGCGAAGCTGCCGGTGACGCAGGCGATACCGGCGCTGTTGCCCATCGCGCGGGCGAGCCAGGTCTTGCCGGTGCCCGGCGGCCCGAAGAACAATGCCGACCGGCTGAGCTCCTGCCAGCCGATCTGGCCACTCTTCCAGGCCAGTAGATCATCGACCAGCCGCCGTGCGGCGGTGAGCGCAGGCCCGGAGCCGGTCATCTCCTCCAGGCGCGGGCCGTCCGCCGTAGCGGGCCTGGTGATCGCCAGCAGGCGCTTGACCACGGTATGAAGATCGGGCGCGCGCAGCGCGGCAAGGACCTGGCTCGTGTCGAGGCGCGCCAGCAGCGCGTCGTCTGGCAGGGCCCGCCGCAGGGCCGGTTCGTCGGCCAGCAGTTCCGAGAGCTGTCCGGCTTGCAGATGCGCGATCAGGATATCGGCGCTGATCGGGGGCAGGCGGAACGCCGGGATGTCAGCATGTTGCAGGTGAACCGGCAAGCGGAGCCCTACCGGCAGCAGCGCGATCACCGGGGTGATCGCATCCATGATCTCGTCGAGATTGCGCAGGAACTTAGCCTCAGCGGATTTGCTGACGGCGCCATCACTTACCCCCGGAGCGGTCAAGGCCCAGCCGCCGTTCGGGAAGCAGTGGCGGATCACCTCGCTGACCAGGTTCAGGTCCTCAACCGGAATATCGGTGAGGAATGTCATCGCGCCGCTGCGCTTCGCGGCGCGCAGTGCCTCCTCGGTGCCAAAGGCGGCGGCAAGGCGCACGGCCGTCAGCACCTTGCGCAGGGGGATTGGCGCCCAGGGCTCCGCGATGTGCTGTGCCTTCTCGGCGCGGTCGTCCTGAAACGCCTCGAACAACTCCGCCAGAGACTTGTCGACATCCTCCAGCGTAGTGGCTTCCTTCGGGGTGTCAGAGATGAGGTGATCGCGGCCGGCATGATGCAGGCGCAGCCGTTCGATCAGATCATGAGCAAGTGGAAGCCAGTCGGGGTGGCGCGGCGTCTGATGGGATGCTTTATAGACCATGGCGCGTCTCCTTATATAGTGAGGCGTGACGGTCCCGGGCGATGACGCCCGGAACTGGACTACTCTGGGGTCGGTAGAGAACGAGACGGCTCAGTCGGCCTGCTGGCGCTGTGCAAGTGCATCCAGCATGTCGAGAATGACCTGGGTCAGGCTGCCGTCGTAGATCTCGGTCTTGACGCGGATCTGACCTTCCCATGTCGAGCGTTCGAGCACGGCATCGGGATACGCCTCCCTCAGGTGCCTGTGCATCGCTTTCTCCTCGCAGATGGCAGCAT
>JAATGA010000058.1 GCA_015654855.1 Rhodobacterales bacterium | reverse complement strand
GGTGGTGGCAAGTCGGGGGGTGGCAAGTCCGGTGGCGGCGGGTCGCAGGGCGGCGGGCGCAAGCCGCGCAAGGCCGCCGCACCGCGCAAGGCTCGCAGCGGCAATCCGGTGGTGAATTTCTTCGCCGGCCTCTTCCGCATGGTGTTCCGCGTGATCTGGGGTGTCGCCTGGCGCGTCGGCGTGGTCGGCGGTCTTATCCTCGGCGGCTTTGTCTTTTATTTCTATCAACAGCTTCCGCCGATGGCCGAACTGCTCGACGGGCGGTCGCGCGGCTCGGTCACGCTGCTTGACCACGAGGGCAAGGTCTTCGCCTGGCGGGGGGAAACTTTCGGCGGCAGCATCACCTCGGACACCGTGTCGCCGAATCTGCGCAACGCGGTCGTGGCGACCGAGGACAAAAGGTTCTACCGCCATTTCGGCGTCAGCCCGCGCGGCATCGCCAGCGCCATCGCGATCAACCTTTCCGAAGGGCGCGGCGCGCTGGAGGGCAACGGCGGCTCGACCATCACCCAGCAGGTGGCAAAGCTTTTATGCCTCGGCGTGCCCTACAATGCCTCGCAATGGAAATCCGAGGCCGAATATGAAGAGGACTGCCGCAAGGGCGGCGTCTGGCGCAAGGTCAAGGAACTGCCCTTCGCGATGGCGATGGAGGCGCGCTATTCCAAGGCCGACATCCTGACGATCTATTTCAACCGCGCCTATCTGGGCGCCGGTGCGCGTGGATTCGAGGCGGCGGCGCAGCGCTATTTCGGCAAGTCGGCGGCCAATGTTACCCCGGCCGAGGCGGCGATGCTGGCGGGCCTTCTGAAGGCGCCGTCGCGTTTCGCGCCGACCGCGAACCTGAAACGCTCGCAGGAGCGGGCGAGCGTCATCGTCGGTCTGATGGAGGAGCAGGGCTATCTGACCAGCGCACAGGCCGACGAGGCGCGTGCCCATCCGGCGGAGCTTTCGGCGGCGGCGGCGACCAATTCGGGCGGCTATTTCGCCGACTGGGTGATGGAGTCCGGCCCCGCCTTCCTGACCCGCGACACGACCGAGGATGTGATCATCCGCACCACGCTCGACCAGCGGCTGCAAAAGGCGGCCGAGGGCGCGCTCGACTACGTGTTCGAGACCAAGGTGAAGGACGGCTCCAAAGCCCAGGCGGCCATCGTGGTGATGAGCGCGGATGGCGCGGTGCGCGCCATGGTGGGCGGGCGCAAGACCGCCGCTGCCGGCAGCTTCAACCGCGCGACCATGGCGCTGCGCCAGACGGGATCCTCCTTCAAACCCTTCGTCTATGCCGCGGCGCTGAACCTCGGGTGGTCCCCGTCGGATTATGTCGAAGACACGCCGATGACGCTGAACATCAAAGGCTCGGGTCCCTGGACGCCGCAGAACTATGACAAGAAGTTCGAGGGGGTGATCACCCTGACGCAAGCCCTGCGCGAAAGCCGCAACATTCCGGCGGTGCGGGTGTCCGAGGCGGTGGGGCGCGAACTGGTGCGGGAGGTCGCGTCGAAATTCGGCGTGGCGAGCAAGATGGCCGACGGGCCGGCCCTGGCGCTCGGCGCCTCGGAATCGACGCTGATCGAGATGACGGGGGCCTATGCCGGGATCCTGAACGGCGGCTCGGCGGTGAAACCCTATGGCATGGTCGAGGTGCGGCTTCAGGGCGACAGCGACGCGCTGGTCGGCCAGGAGGGTGGGATCGGCGAGCGCGTGATCTCGGAAGAGGCGGCGCATCTGCTGACCTATATGATGAACCAGGTTCTCGAAAAGGGCACCGGCGGACGCGCCAGGCTGAACGGGCGGCCCGCCGCGGGCAAGACCGGCACGACCCAGGCCGCGCGCGATGCCTGGTTCGTAGGCTTTACCGCCGATTACGTCGCCGGGGTCTGGATGGGCTATGACGACAACACGCCGCTGTCCGGCGTGACCGGCGGTGGCCTTCCGGCCGAGATCTGGCACGAGGTCATGCTGCGCGTCCACGAGGGTGTGCCGGTCCACGACCTGCCGATGATCATCCCCGCGCCGAAAACCCCGCCCGGCGGCACACCGGCCGTCGATCCGGCCATGGAACCCGGCCGCTATCCCGACGAGGTTGCCGGCCAGCCCTATTCGGTCGAGGGCACCGACAGCGGCCCGCTCAGCCCCGCGCCGGGTCGCGAACCGGCACCCGCCTCGCAGGATCCGGTTGAGGCGATCCTGCGCGATCTGCTTGGGGTGAACTGAGGCCCGGGCGGGGGTATCCGGGCCTCGCGACACGGGCCGGGTGGTCTGCCCGGCGCCGTGCCCGCCTTCCGGGGCAACTTCGGGAGGCATTGGGCGATCGTTGCCGCCACAGCGCCCGCCGAACGACAGCTTCCCCCGCTCCCGCCACACCGTGATCAACAAACGAAAGCGCCCCCGGCAAGCCGGGGGCGCGTATCGGTTTTCGTTCCGGGCCGGATCAGGCGGTCTTCAGATCGCCGATCAGCGCGTCGATGTCGCCCTTGCGCTTGTCGAGCATGGCGCCGATCTCGGTCCGTTCCGAGGCGAGCATGTTGACGCCCTCGATCACGATGTTGAAGAACAGGCTCTTGCCCGACTTGTCCGAAACATGCCAGCGCACCTCGAACGGGGACTCGCCTTTCATATAGGCGATTGAGACCACCTCGAAATAGCTTTTCAGCGGTTTGGCCCCCGTCACCTCGATCTTCGAGCCGATGAACTCGCGGAAGCGGCGGCCGTATTTGCGCGAGATATAGCCCTGATAGGCTTGGGTGAAGGCGGTCATCTGCGCCCTGGACGCGGTGCGCGCCGCCGGACCGAGCGCCGAGCGCGCGATCACCGGCACATCGGCGTATTTCGCGAAGATGCGCTCGAAACCGGCATACATGCCGGTTTCCGACTTGCCCGAGTTGATGACCGCATTGACGTCGGTCAGCGCCTTGTCGATCAGCGCCCGCGCCTCGTCCACGGTCAGCGCCAGGCTGGGACGCGGCATCGCCATCAACGCGGCGGCCCCGAGACCAAGACCGAAACCACGGCGGTTCAGGGCGAGAAGGGGTTTCTCATTGCGCATAGGGATCCTCGTAGGGGTCTTCAAAGTCGCCATCGTTTTCGCTGCCGGCCGCGGCGTTCAACTCGTGCCGGCGGTTTTGCAGATACAGAAGTCGGGCCTGAGCGTAGCTGTCGGCGCTTTCATATAGGATGGAATCCACCGTATCGGAATAGCGGTTGCGATCACCAAGTTTTGACCCGACCTTGAAGGCGTCGGCGTAATAGGTCTCGGGCTCGTCCAGCGCGTAGCGGACCGGGTTCATGATCAGATCGACGATCGAGCCGGTGAGGTCGCGTCCGTTGGTGGGGCCGAGACCGGGCATCTCCAGATACGGACCTTCGCCGACGCCCCAGACATGCAGCGTCTCGCCGAAATCGGTGGGCTTGCCGCGAATGCCCAGGACCGTCGCCGGATCGAACAATCCGCCGATTCCGGCGATCGTGTTCACGGCAAAGCGCAGCGTGTTCTCGGCGGCGTTGGTCGGCCGGCCCTGAAGGATGCCGTTGACCACATCGCCCGGCAGATCGAGGTTCGAGGCGAAATTGCCGACCCCGGTCTGAACCGGTTCGGGCACGACGAAGCCGTAACCCTTGGCCGCCGGCCGCACGAAGGCCCGGTCGAGCCCGAGGTTGACCGCGTGCATCCGCCGGTTGAACCCCTCGGCCGGGTCGTTGATTCCGTTCGGCGTCGCGGCCGGCCCGCAGGCGGTCAGCGCGGCGAGGCCGAGGCCGAGTGTGGAGCCGAGTCGGGCGAGGCGGTGAAAATCGGACATCGGGGCATTCATCTTGGCGATCCTGTTCGGGCGGCGGGCACATCGCGCCCGCCGCCCTTGATGACAAGGGATAAGGTGCGGTTCGCCGCAAGACAACCACCTGCCGTGACGAAGCTGCAACGTCGGACGGGTTCCCGCCTGGGTGACGCGTCGCGCGCCCGGCGGCGAGTTCCGGCGGCACGGCGGTGGCAACCGCGCCGTCGGTCCCACATCACGCGCGCGGCGGTGGGGGCGGGGCGCGGTCGGGCGCACATCGGATCGGGCATTGCCGTGGCGGGGGACGGAGACTAGCCTCTGCCCGCGCCGTGCGGGTGCGCCCGCAGGGGCTCCGCCGGCGCGTCGGGCCGGATACAGGAGATTGCCGCCATGACCATCGAAACCCGTCTTGCCGAGTTGGGCGTGACCCTGCCCGACGCGCCCGCGCCTGCGGCGAACTACGTCCCCTTCGTCGTTACCGGCAACCATGTCCATGTCTCGGGCCAGATCAGCGCCGGCCCGGACGGCCAGATTCGCGGCAAGCTGGGTGCCGACATGACGGTCGAGGCCGGGGCGGCGGCGGCGAAGGCCTGCGCGATCAGCCTGCTGGCGCAACTGAAACGCGCGCTCGACGGCGACCTCACGCGGCTGGTGCGGGTGGTCAAGCTTGTGGGCTTCGTCAACTCGACCCCCGATTTCACCGATCAGCCCAAGGTGATCAACGGCGCCTCGGACTTCCTCGTCGCGGCGCTTGGCGATGCAGGGCGTCACGCGCGTTCCGCCGTCTCGGCCGCCTCGCTGCCCTTCGGCGTCGCGGTCGAGATCGAGGCGATCTTCGAGATCCGCTGATGTCCGCGCCGTTTCCCGCCGCGATGCGCCGCCTGCCGGTGGCGCATCGGGCCTTTCACTCCCGCGCCGACCGCCGGCCCGAGAATTCGCCCGCCGCCGTGCGCGCCGCCATCGCAGCCGGCTATGCGATCGAGATCGACGTGCAGTTGTCGCGCGACGGCGTGGCCATGGTGTTCCATGACGAGGATCTGGATCGGCTGACCGCCGCGACGGGGCCTCTGGCGGGGCGGACGGCGGCCGAACTCGCCGCGATCCGGCTGACCGATGCGGACGACGGGATTCCGACGCTGGCCGGGATCCTCGGGCTTGTCGCCGGCCGGGTGCCGCTGCTGATCGAGCTGAAGGATCAGACCCTTGTCATGGGGCCGACCGACGGGCGACTCGAGGCGGCGGTGGCGGCCGACCTCGCGGACTATGCGGGCGATGTGGCGTTGATGTCCTTCAACCCGCATTGCATGGCGCATATGGCGCGGCTCGCGCCACAGGTTGCGCGGGGGATCACCACCTCGTCCTACGACCCCGCAGACTGGGCGCCCGTCCCGGCCGGGGTCTGCGACCGGCTGCGCGAGATCCCCGATTACGACCGGGTCGGGGCGAGTTTCATCAGCCACCAGGCCGACGACCTCGCCCGCCCGCGCGTGGCGGAACTGAAGGCGGCCGGTGCGGTGATCCTGTGCTGGACGATCCGCAGCCCGGAAGAAGAGGCATTGGCGCGCAAGGTCGCCGACAATGTGACGTTTGAGACCTATCCGGCGGCGATCCCCGCCTGATCTCGCAGGCGGCGCGGCCGGCGCGGAGCTTTTGTGCCGGTTGCGGCGTCGCACCCGGGATGCAAGGTCCGGGCGAAAGGAAACGACATGGCTGACGGCATCGAACTGACCGAAGGCGTGGCGGCGATCTCCGCCGCCGACTGGGACGCGCTCGCCTGCCCCGAGACCCGGGACGGCGGGCGTCCCGTCGATCCCTTCACCACCCACCGCTTTCTCGCGGCGCTGGAGGCCTCGGGCTCGGTCGGGCGCGGCACCGGCTGGCAGCCGCGCCCGATGATCCTGCGCGCGGGGGGCCGGATCGCCGGGGCCACGCCGCTTTACGTCAAGACCGACAGCCAGGGCGAATATATCTTCGACCACGGCTGGGCCGACGCTTACGAACGGGCAGGCGGGCGCTACTATCCGAAACTTCAGATCGCGGTGCCCTTCACCCCGGCCACCGGCCGCCGCTTCCTCGGCCCCCCCGCCGCCGCCGAGGCGCTGGCCGCCGCTACCGCCGCGCTGTGCGAGGGCAACGGGCTGTCCTCGGCCCATGCCACCTTCTGCACGGAAGGGGAGGCCCAGGCGCTGGAGGCCGAAGGCTGGCTGCACCGCGTCACCCAGCAATTCCACTGGGAAAGCCGGGGCTACGGCACCTTCGGCGATTTCCTCACCGATCTGTCCAGCCGCAAGCGCAAGATGATCCGCAAGGAACGCGAGGCCGCGCTGTCGACCGGCCTGCGGGTGGAGCGATTGACCGGCGCGGATCTGCGCCCCGAACACTGGGATGCGTTCTGGACCTTTTACCAGGACACCGGCGGGCGGAAATGGGGGCGGCCCTATCTGACCCGCGCCTTTTTCGACCAGATCCACCGGACGATGGCCGAGGACATCCTGCTGGTCCTGGCCTTCGACGGCACCCGCCCGGTCGCGGGTGCGCTGAACTTCATCGGGCGCGATACGCTTTACGGCCGCTATTGGGGCTGTGTCGAGGATCACCCCTTCCTGCATTTCGAGCTGTGCTATTATCAGGCCATCGACCAGGCCATTGCCTGGGGTCTGACCCGGGTCGAGGCCGGGGCGCAGGGCGAACATAAACTCGCCCGCGGATACTTGCCGAGCGCCGTGCATTCCGCCCACTGGATCGCCGATCCGGCTTTCCGCGACGCGGTTGCGCGCTATCTGACCGCCGAGCGGCAGGCCGTCGATGACGAGATCGAGGTGATGACCGCCTACGGCCCCTTCCGTCGCCCCGGCGACCACGAGGCCGGCAACCACGAGGATTGAATGGTGACATTCTGCACCGACCCAAAGACACATGGTCGCATTGTTCGCCGGATGGCGGGGGAAACCGCGTCCTATCAGGATGTCGTCCCGGGCTTTGGTCTGCGCCGGCTGTGCGCCGAAGCGCGCAGCACGGCGCAGCTTGCGGCAAAAATACATGCGGTGGAGCGGACCGATGGCTGACCGCCTGACCGACCGCACAGGCCTCGCGCCCCTTCTCGCCGCCGGCTGGCAGGAGGTTGCGGGGCGCGACGCCATCGCGCGCAGCTATCGCTTCGCCGATTTTGTCGAGGCTTTCGGCTTTATGACCCGCGTGGCGCTTTGGGCCGAGAAATGGAACCATCACCCGGAATGGACCAATGTCTGGTCGCGGGTCGATGTGGTGCTGACCACGCATGACGCCGGCGGTCTGACCGATCTGGACCTGCGGCTTGCGGCGAAGATGGACGCGCTGGCCGGGCTTTAGACCGGGGCCGCTATCGCGCCGGAACGGTGCGCAGTTCGATTTGCAGGATGCCGGGGGCGGGTGCGCCGCCCTCATCCGACAAAGCGACGGCGGACCGGGTGGTCTGCCCGAACCCCGCCTCGTCCAGCATCGCGGCGAAGCCCTCGCGCGGTGCCGCCCGGGTCCGGTCGAGCGGCGGCTGCGCGAGGAAGGCCAGGTTCTCCACGGGCGATTGCGGTTTCGCCGGGGTGACGACGACGATCATCCTCTCCTGGCCGAGCGCGCTGTCGCCGATGCGGAACAGCCCCTGTTTCAGCGTTGCGCCCGGCATCATCCGCTCGGCCGCCCAATGGGTGATCGACCAGTCCGCGCCGATATACAGCACGTTGATGTCGACGGGCGCGTCCCCGGTGTTGCGGGCCAGCACATGCACCTCGTCATCCGGGATCAGTTGCGGAACCGGCAAGGGGTCCAGCCGGCGCAGGGCGGGGTGGTCCCTCGATTTCGTCTGCACCTCGACCTCGACCGCCAGATCGCCGGGACCGTAGGCCTCGCCCAGCTTCAGCAGGTTGATCGCGCGGGACATGGCGCCCAGGCTGTCGGCCAGGGCCTCGGCCAGTTCGCCGGGCGTCTTGTTCCGGGTCGAGACCGAAGGGGTTTGCGCCAGATCGCCCGGCACGCCGCTGCCGGGCAGCAGCCAGATGGCGTCGGGGCGCGGGCTGTCGGGGATCACGGCCATACGCAGATCGGCGGTATCCGTGCCGGGTGGCACCAGCCGGATGCGCGGTCCGGCCAGATCGGCCAGCCCTGCCTGTGCCGCCGCAAGGGCCGCCGCCGGGGCGCTGCCGGATTCGGGCAGGGCCACGGTCAGGGTGAAGTCGACCGTGGCCGCCATCCGCCGCAGGGTCACACGTTTGGGCCAGTCGGCGGGCGCCGGCCCCGTCCCGGTCGCGACCGGGATCAGGCGGGCCGAGAATGTGTCCAGACGGTCGACCCGCGCCTGGCCGATGGCCTTTCCCACCGGATCGGCGGCCGATGCGAGCACCGCCAGTACCTCTCCGTCCGCCAGGCCATGCAGGCTGCCGGCCGGGATCGTCATTCCCTCCGGCCCCGGTTCGGCCTGCCATTGCGCGATGCGCGCAGCCGCCTGGCCGGAAAAGGCGATGCGGTCGAGATCGCCCTCGAACATCGGGGTGGTGTCGGCCAGCCGCCGGGTGGCGTAGCGGCGCAGCACCTCTTGCCCGATCTGGGAGTAGCTGGCGCCGGGATATTCGGCCAGAACCTCGAACAGCGCGAAGGTGAAGACGCCCTGCGCCTTGCGCCCCGGCTTGCCCTTGGGCAAGCGCAGTTCAGGCGTCTTTTCATCCGTCTGCGCGGCGTAGAAGGCGACGAAGCCGCCCGCGCCGGGCGCTGCGGGGGCGATGTCGACCGGCGCCTCGGCTGTCGCGCGGGGATCGCTCGCGCCACGGGTCGCGGGCGCGTCGGCGACGGGGATGCCGAGTATTCCGGGCGGCAGAAAGCGCAGGCGGACCTCTTCGCCCTCATCGGGGGCGCCGCGCGTCACCGTGCCGGAATGGCAGGAATCGAACACTGCCCAGACATCCGCGCCCTTCGCGCGCAGTCCGGCGATCATTTCTCCGATCTCGTCATCGACAAGGGCGTTTTCGACCGTGGCGACCTCATCGCTCCACGGGCCGATGTCTGCGGGCAGGAACAACTCGTCGAGGCCATCGGTTTCGCTGTCGGGATCGCGCGCCGGGGCCTGGGTGCCGTGGCCCGAGAAATGCAGATAG
Organism: Rhodobacterales bacterium; assembly: GCA_015654855.1. Taxonomy (GTDB): domain Bacteria; phylum Pseudomonadota; class Alphaproteobacteria; order Rhodobacterales; family Rhodobacteraceae; genus JAATGA01. The sequence continues at coordinate 701 of JAATGA010000058.1, read as the reverse complement.
ACGAAATCGCCGGACCCGACGCGCGCCGTCAGATCCGCCATCGCGGCCCGGATCTCGGCCAGCGTCGGGGCACCGTCTGCCCCCGCCACCCCGTCGGCAAGCACGATGATATTGCGCCGCTCGAACCGCACCGGCGCGGGGCCGGTCAGCCAGGCCAGCACCAGTTCCACATCGTTCTTCGGGCCTTTCAGCCAGTAGCGTTCGTCCAGATTGGGATAGGTGCTCGCCCCGATCAGCAGGGCGTGGTTCTCGCGCGCCACGGCGGGCAGGGCGGCCAGCCACAGGATCAGCGCGATGAGCAGGCGGCGCATCCCAGGTCCCGTCAGTTCGTCATCAGCGCATAGGTGGCGGGGGTGGCGCCTTTGTTTTCCACCTTCATCACAAAGGCCCCGTCCGCCGCCGGGGTCCAGCCGCAATAGGCGATATGGGAACTGTCGGTATCCGAACAGACCAGCCGACCCTGGCCGTCGAAGACCCGCAGGTTCATATCGGTGGCCGATTTCGCCTCGACATAGACCTCGGCATATTCGCCGCCGCGAAAGGTTTCGGCCGGATAGGCATCCGTCTTTCCGGGGCCGAGCGCGCCGATGTTGTAGACCGGTCCGGTCGCGACCCCCTTCAGCCCGGCGTCCCGCACATCGCCGATCACGCCGAGCAGCGCCTCGTCCCCCGCCGCCAGCGCCTCGGCGGTGTCGAGCATC
>JAATGA010000207.1 GCA_015654855.1 Rhodobacterales bacterium | reverse complement strand
CGGCCAGCAGACGCTTCACCTCTTCCCCGGCGGCGGCGGCCAGATCGGTGCCGCGGGGCATGACGCGGATCTGGGCGCCGAAAAGCGTGTCGAGTAGAAGGTTCGCCCCGTAGCGGTAATGATCGTCGCGCCCGGTCACGGCATCTTCCAGCAGAAGAAGGCACTCCATCCCCGCAACCGCCGCGGCCGCCGCCGTCTGCCGCGCATGGTTCGATTGCAGCGCGCCCACGGTGATCAGCGTATCGGCGCCGGAGGCCAGCGCATCGGCCACAAGATAGCCGAGCTTGCGCGTCTTGTTGCCGCCCCCCGCGAGCCCGGTGCAATCGTCGCGCTTGATCCAGATTTCGGGCCCGCCCAGATGCCGCGTCAGTCGCGACATCCGCTCAAGAGGTGTGGGCATGATGCCAAGGGGAAAGATCGGAGGTGCTGCGCTTGCCGTCATTCTGCCGTTCTGCCCCGCAGGGCAGCCTTCCTGTCTCCAGCCTCGTTCAGGTCCTGTCTACCCAGCCCGCATCCTTTGGGCCAAGCAGTCTGCGCGAAATTCACTCATACGCAGGCCGTAATGATCGGCTTTGCGGTTTCTGCAATTGCATCCTGCGCGATCCGTCATAGTCTCTGACCCAGCCGCCCCGGCAGGCCGCCTGTAGCTGGCCTTGCCCCCGACCGGATCTTTCGCCGATGAGCCAGTCTACGCCCGTGGGGCGCCGTTTCGCCAAGGATGTCGACCGTCTGGGCCTGATCGTCGCCTTCTCGACCGTGGCCGACCAGCTTTCCTTTGCCAACGCGGCCAAGAAGCTGGATTCCAGCTCGGCCACCATCAGCCGCAAGGTGGCCCTGCTGGAGCAGGAGCTTGGCGTGCGCCTGCTGAACCGCACCACCCGTTCCGTCGCGCTAACCGACGAGGGGCAGATCTACCATGGCCATTGCCTGTCGATCCTGCAGGAATGGGAGAATGCCGATAATGTCCTGTCCTCGCTGCAACGGGGCGAGCCGCATGGCATGCTGCGACTGAGCCTGCCGGTGGCTTTCGGGCAACTGCATATGACCGGGCTGATCGCCGAGTTCATGCAGGCTTTTCCCAAGGTTTCGGTGGATGCCGAGTTTTCGGACCGGTTCGTCGATATCATCGGCGATCATTTCGACGCGGTGATCCGCATCGGCAGCCTGCCCGATTCCACCATCGTCGCGCGCAAGCTGGCGGACAGCCGCCGCAGGCTCGTTGCCTCGCCCGCCTATCTGGAGCGCCGGGGCGCCCCTGCCCATCCGCAGGATCTGGCGACGCATTCTTGCGTGCGCTATGTCCATTACCGGTCCTCGCATACCACATGGCGTCTGACGCGCGGGGAAGAGGATGTCTCGGTCCCGGTGACGGGGGCCTTTCGCTGCGACAATTCCGAGGCGGTCTGCAAGATGGCGCTGCATGGGCAGGCGATCGGGATCGTGCCGGATTATATCTCCTACGATCATCTGCGCCGGGGCAAGTTGGTGCAGGTGTTGCCGGACTGGCAGCTCGACCCTGCCTCGGGGATCTATCTGTGCTATCCTTCGGCCCGGTATCTGGCGCCGAAAGTGCGGCAGTTCGCCGATTTCGTCGTGCTGCGGGTGCGGCTGCTGGAATGGTGCAGCCTGGCGGATGGCCGGGGCTGATTCTGCGATGCGGCATGTCATTCTTTCATATCGCGTAGCAATCAATTTCAATGCGGCAGGCTAGTCTGGCGCTGCGCCGCAGATAGTCTCATCCGGCATCGCAGGCGGCTCCGGTCCTTTCGGTCCGGCTGGCGCTCCCCCGGCGGACCTTCGGCGACGGGGCCGGTGCGATGCCCAAAGAACAAATGTCACAACAGGAGAGAAACGTCATGCAATCCGCAAGAATCTTTCAGCGATGCCTGTCTGGGACAGTGCTCGCCCTGAGCCTCACCCTCGGCCTCGCCATGCCGCTGTCGGCCGAGACGACTGTGATCAAGGGCTCGCCCTATGCCTGCAAGAAGATCGTCGTCTCGATGCAATACGACTGGGAGCCGCTGTCCTATCTGGACGATGCGGGCAAGCCGACAGGTTATTTCTACGACATCACCGCCGAGGCGGCCAAGCGGCTGGGGGCCGAGATCGAGATCACCTCGGGCGATTTCGCGGCGGTCATACCCGCGATCCAGTCGGGCAAGTTCGACGCTTCGGTCGGGCTCGACCTTACCCCGGCCCGCCTTGAGGTGGTCGATGCCGTGGCCCATACCAAGGTCGGCTACCGGCTGCTTGCACTTAAGTCGAGCGGCATGACCGAAGAGACCAAGTTCGAGGATCTTTGCGGCAAGACCATCTCGCTTCTGGCCAGCCACCCGGCCGAAACCACGATGACCGAGGTTTCCAAGAAATGCGTGGCCGATGGCAGGGATCCGGTGCTGATCGCCTTCTACCCGGATCGCGCCGCGGCCTTTCTGGCGATGAAGTCCGGGCGGGCCGATGTGACGGCCAGCTCGCTTGGTCAGGCTGGCTGGCTGGCCAAGAAGAACGACGACATTGTGGTGATCGGCCCGATCTTCGATGCGGCCTATGCCGGTATTCCCGTGGCCAAGGGCAGCCCGAATGCGGCCTTCTGGAAGGCGGCGGTGGATTCGATGATCGCCGACGGAACCTATAAGGCGATCCTTGAAGGATACGGCCTGACCATGGTCGGTATCGACGAGGCGCTGATCAGCCCGACCACCAAGCCCTGAAACTCCCCAACTGTGGCGGCGGACCCTGCCTTGCAGGCCGCCGCAGATCTCTCTCCAGAAGGGCAAGGAACACGATGCACATTACCCGGATCAGGGCCTACAGCGTTACCTATACCTCGCGCGGCGGCGCCTATGAGCTGTCGGGCGGTCGAAAATTCTCGGATTTCCAGAGCGTGATCCTGCGGATCGACACCGATGAGGGTATCTTCGGCTGGGGCGAGCACGGGTCGTCCCCGCTGTATATGCCTTCGCTGCATGCCTCGGCGCTGGCGGCGATCGAGTTTATTGCGCCAGCCCTTCTGGGTCAGAACCCCTGTGAAAGCGCGGTCATTCAGGACCGGATGAATTTCGCGCTTCAGGGCCATGAATATGCCAAATCCGCCATAGACATCGCCTGCTGGGATATCGCGGCCCGCGCTGCGGGCGTGCCGCTGGCGGTGCTGCTGGGCGGCATCTACCAGACCGAATTCCCGATCATCGATGTGATCAAGATCGCCGATCCGGCCAAGATGCGCGACCGTTCGGACGAATTGTTCGAGCAGGGCTTCAAGGTCATCCAGATCAAGGTCGGCGGTGACTGGCGCGAGGATATCCGCCGTCTGCAGGCGATCTGGGAAAGCGCCCAGCGGTTCGACACCGTGATCGCCGATGCCAATGCGCATTGGAAGCAGCATGAGGCGCTTCAGGTGGTGAATGCTATGGAAGGCACCGCCCTGATGATCGAACAACCCTGCCGCCATCTGGAGCAGAACCTTGCCGTGCGCCGCCGTACCAGCCTGCCCTTCGTGCTGGACGAAAGCCTCGACAGCCTCCGTGCCGTGCAATTGGCGCATCAGGCCGATGCCTTCGACTGCGCCATGCTGAAGCTCAGCCGCTTCGGCGGCATCACCTCGCTACGGCTGGCGCGCGACAATTGCATTTCCTGGGGCAAGGCCGTCACCATGGAAGATATGGTCGGCAGCGAGATCATCTCGTCGGTTGCGGCCCATCTGGCGGCCAGCACGCCGCCGCAGAACCTTGTCGTCGCCTCTTTCGCCACCAGCTTCCGCAATGAATCGCTGGGCGAAGGGCTGTGGCAGCAGAATGGCCGCGGGCGGCTGCCCGCCGGGCCGGGGCTGGGGATCACGATGGACGAGGGCAAGCTTGGCCCGGCGGTCCTCGACGTCAAGCTGTCCGAGCAGTGAAGGGGCAGGCGATGAGCGATACCGACCTCGGCCATGCCGTCGAAGAGGCGCGCGCGCGCCCGGTGGTGGAACGCAGGCATCCCTGGCGCACCATTGCCGCGGTGGTGATCCTGCTTCTGGTGGTCTGGGGCGCCGATGTCATCCTGCGCAACCCCTCCTTCGAATGGAATGTGGTGGGGGACTATCTGTTTCACCCGGCGGTGATGCAGGGCCTGTGGACCACGATCTGGCTCACGGTGGTGGTTACACTGATGAGCATTGTCTTCGGTGTGATCGTGGGGGCGATCCGCCTGTCGCAGAACATCGTGCTGAAGACGGTGGCCTGGGTCTATATCTGGGTTTTCCGTTCCACCCCTCTGCTGGTGCAGCTGCTGTTCTGGTTCAACATCGGCTATCTCTTCCCCTCGATCGGCATTGGCCTGCCCTGGGGGCCGATGCTGTGGGAAATGCCCGCGCGTGACCTGATCGCGCCGATCACAGCGGCCCTCCTGGGGCTGACGCTTCAGACCACCTCCTACACGGCCGAGATCATCCGCGGCGGGATTGCCGCGGTGCCGACCGGGCAGTTGGAGGCGGCCGAGGTGCTGGGCATCAGCCCGATGAAGCGCTTCCTGCGCATCATCATCCCGCAATCCATGCGCAGCATCATTCCCTCGCTGGGCAATCAGGTGATCGACACGCTGAAGGCCACCTCGATGATCTCGGTTATGGCGGTGCCCGACCTGCTGTATTCGGTGCAGTTGATCTACAACCGCAGCTACAAGGTCGTGCCGATGCTGATGGTGGCGACGCTGTGGTACATATTCATCACCTCGGTGATGACCGTCCTCCAAGCCCGGATCGAGGCGCATTACGCCCGCGGCACGCGGCGGCGCAAGGAGAAGCGGGTGAAACTCGCGGTGGCGGCTCCGGCTGCCACTCCTCCGGTGCAGGCTCTGGCAGAGGAAGCAAAAGGATGAACGGAGAAGCCGGTATTCCCGCCGCGGCCGAAGTGCAGGCCATGGCCGCCGACAACGTGTTGCAAATCTTCGGGCTGCGCAAGACCTATGGCACCCTGACCGTTCTGGACGGCATCGACCTTGAGGTGCGCCGCGGCGAGGTCCTGTGCTTGATCGGCCCCTCCGGCTCGGGCAAAAGCACGCTTCTGCGCTGCGTCGCCCTGCTGGAGAAATATCAGGGCGGGCTGATCGCGCTGGATGGTGCACCCCTGGGCGTCGAGATGCGCCGCGGGCGGCTGCATGAAATGTCGCCGGGGCGGATGCGGCAGCAGCGGATCAAGATGGGCATGGTGTTCCAGCACTTCAATCTTTTCGCCCATATGACCGTAATGCAGAACCTGATCGAGGCGCCGCTGAAGGTGCTGGGTCTGACCCGGGACGAGGCGGTGGAGCGCGCGCGCCAGCTCTTGCGGCAGGTCGATCTCGCGCAGAAGGAAGACGCCTATCCCAGCGAATTGTCCGGCGGCCAGCAGCAGCGCGTGGCCATCGCCCGCGCCCTGGCGATGCAGCCCGAAGTCCTTCTCTT
>JAATGA010000154.1 GCA_015654855.1 Rhodobacterales bacterium | reverse complement strand
CGATGGCGTCGCATTCGCGGATATTGGCGAGGAACTGGTTGCCGAGGCCTTCGCCCTTCGACGCGCCGCGCACCAGGCCCGCGATGTCGACGAAGGTCATCCGGGTGGGGATGATCTGCTTCGATCCGGCGATCGCGGCCAGCTTTTCCAGGCGCGCATCGGGCACCGCGACCTCGCCCACATTGGGCTCGATCGTGCAGAAGGGAAAGTTCGCGGCCTGGGCGGCGGCGGTCCTGGTCAGCGCGTTGAAGAGCGTGGACTTGCCGACGTTCGGCAGGCCGACGATGCCCATCTTGAAACCCATGACGTCCCCCATGCGGATGTTCGGGGCGCTTCTAGTGGCCAGGGGCGGGCTTCGCAAGCGCCGGCCCTTGCGCGGCCCATTGATTTCGCCCCGCGAACCGGGCAAACCGGCCGGGAGATCAAGGAGTGCTGCCCGATGACCCGTATCGACGCCAGGTTCGCCGCCCTGAAAGCCGAAGGCCGCAAGGCCTTCGTCGGCTATCTGATGGCGGGCGACCCGGATGTCGAACGCTCGCTCGCGGTGATGAAGGGCCTGCCGGGCGCCGGGGTCGACGTGATCGAGCTTGGAATGCCCTTCACCGATCCGATGGCCGATGGCCCGACGATCCAGGCGGCGGGGCAACGCGCGCTCGACGGCGGGCAGACGCTGCAAAAGACGCTCGACATGGTGGCCGAGTTCCGCAAGGGCGACACGGCGACCCCCATCGTGCTGATGGGCTATTACAATCCGATCTATTCGCGCGGCGTGGAGCGGTTCCTCGCCGATGCGGTGGCGGTGGGGATCGACGGGCTGATCGTGGTCGACCTGCCACCCGAAGAGGATGCCGAGCTGTGCCTGCCGGCGCAAGCGGCGGGGATCAACTTCATCCGCCTGGCGACGCCCACGACCGATGCGGAACGGCTGCCGAAGGTGCTGACGAATACCTCCGGCTTCGTCTATTACGTCTCGATCACCGGGATCACCGGCGCGGCCCAGGCCCAGGCCGGTCTGGTCGGGCCGGAGGTGGCGCGGATCAAGGCCTCGACCGATCTGCCGGTGGTGGTGGGCTTCGGCATCAACACGCCGGACACCGCGCGATCCATCGCCGGCATCGCCGATGGCTGCGTCGTTGGCTCTGCCATCGTGAAGGAAATCGCGAGCGGCAAGCCGGTGGACCAGGTGCTCGATTTCGTCGCGGGTCTGGCGGCGGGCGCGCACGCGGCCTGATCCCGACAGGTCTTCGCCCGCTCTGGATATGGGGCACGGTCCCGACAATCGGGCGGCCGTGGCTTGCCGGTGCCGGAAATTCTCTTGCCGCAGCGACATGATCCGGCAATGCTTTCCGCATTCATTTGCGGAAAAGGTTTTATCATGGGAAATTTGCGGGTCGGCGCTCTTGATCGGTTCTCGGGCAACGTGACGACGATGCAATGGATCGTTCCGGGCAATCGCGGCATGACAGAGCGGAATTTGGGCTACCATATGGGACGGCTCGACCGTGGTTTCAGCATCCTGGTTCTGAAACAGATGCCGGAGCCGGAGGATTTCGAATTTGCGGGCACCACATTGCGGTCGGGTGGTCGCGAAGGGCTGCCTGCCGAAAGCAAGGCCGCCGACGAACTGCGGGCGCGCGTTCACGACAACATCCTGCGCGATCTCCGCCGGGATGGCCAGGTCGGAGAGGATGATGCCCTTAAGGCCTATCGCGAGAAGCAGCGAAAGGTTCTGGCCTCGATAAGCCTTTCGGGGCCGCAGCGTGTTGCCAAGGTTATCCCCGCAATACGCCACAACGACGAACTGAGGCCGTCGCAGCAGTATCCGATGGGTGCCGGCGGTCTGCAATGGGTCGTCCTTGGCCGCGATTCCCGACCGGCGAGGCGGGGACTGCTGTTCCTGGTCGCGGCCTTTGTCCATCCGTCGGGCGAGGTCGACACAGAGGGGGGCAGCCTCAACCTGCGGACCGGCGGGCTTGAGGCGCGCACACGTCTCCATCGCTATCTCTCGCGCGCCTGACCGGATCTCGCGGAGCCTCGCACGCTTGCGGGGGCGGGCGGCATTTGGCAAGGAGGGGGCGGATAAACCGGGAGTTTCCCTCCATGCCCGTCATCACCTGCATCGAAGATCTCAAACAGCTGCACCGCCGCCGTGCGCCGCGGATGTTCTGGGACTACTGCGAAAGCGGCAGCTATACCGAACAGACCTTTCGCGACAACAGCGCCGATTTCGCCAAGGTGCGGCTGCGGCAGAAGGTGGCGGTCGATATGACCGATCGCAGGCTTTCCGGCACGATGCTGGGGCAAAAGACCACCATCCCGCTCGCGTTGTCGCCCGTCGGCTCGACCGGAATGCAATGGGCCGATGGCGAGATCCTGGCGGCAAAGGCGGCCGAGGCCTTCGGCGTGCCCTATACCCTGTCCACCATGTCGATCTGTTCGATCGAGGATGTGGCGGCCAATACCACCGCGCCGTTCTGGTTTCAGCTTTATGTGATGAAGGACGAGGATTTCGTCGATTCGATCATCGAGCGGGCGCGGAAGGCGGGCTGTTCGGCGCTGGTGCTGACGCTGGATCTGCAAATCCTCGGGCAAAGGCACAAGGATATAAAGAACGGGCTGACCTCGCCGCCGAAGCCGACGCTGCCCAACCTGATCGACCTGGCGCGCAGGCCCCGCTGGGTGTGGAACATGGCGAAAACCGAACGGCGCACCTTCCGCAACATCGCCGGCCACGCGAAGGGGGTGACCGATCTCGCCTCGCTGACCGACTGGACGAACGAGCAGTTCGACCCGAAACTCGACTGGGCGAAGATCGCCCGCATCCGCGACCAATGGGGCGGCAAGATCGTGCTGAAGGGGATCAACGACGTGGACGACGCGATCCGCGCCGCCGATTTCGGCGCCGATGCCATCGTCGTGTCGAACCATGGCGGGCGGCAGCTCGACGGGGCGATGTCGACGATCCGCATGTTGCCCTCGATCGTGAAAGCCGCAGGCGACCGGACCGAGGTCTTCATCGACGGCGGCATCCGTTCGGGTCAGGACATCCTGAAGGCGCTGGCGCTCGGCGCGAAGGGGGCGATGGCGGGGCGGGCCTATATCCATGGCCTTGGCGCCATGGGCCAGGAGGGCGTCACCCGCGCGCTGGAGGTGATGGGACAGGAGCTCGACACCACCCTCGCGCTCTGCGGCGAGCGCGATGTGGCCGACCTTGGCCGGCACAACGTCCTGCTGCCGAAGGGCTTCGCGGACGGCTGGGAGTGAGGGGAGGGGGCGCTGCCCTCTCCTGACCCGTGGCCGGGCCAATTCACCCCCGGGATATTTGCGCCAGGATGAGGGGAGAAGGGCTTTCAGCCTGGTAAAAACATCCCCGCCGGAGGCCCCGGCTTCGGCCGCGCCAGGCTCTCAGGACCCGCGGAACCTGTCGGCGAGTTTTTGCAGCGGGTTGCGGTCATCGGGTTCGGACTTTTCCGAAAGGGCCGCCGCTTTCGATCCGGTTGGTGTTTTGGGATCCGCCGCTTTGGATTCGGTCGGCACTTTTCGTCCCTCGGTTCCGGTCGGGGATCGGGGCGGGGCGGTGCGCAGGGCGACGGTATTCTGGAACCTTGCCGCATCGCCGGATGCCAGGGCCGCCGCCCCGTCCGATATGCCGCGCACCAGATCGTCGAGCCAGCCCTGTTCGGATTTCGCGAAATCGCTCAGCACCCAGGCCGCCACCGCATCCTTGTGGCCCGGATGGCCGATGCCGAGGCGAACCCGGCCATAGGCCTCGCCGATATGGGCGTGGATCGAGCGCAATCCGTTGTGCCCGGCATGGCCGCCGCCCTGTTTCACCCGGCATTTGCCCGGCGCAAGGTCCAGTTCGTCGTGAAAGACCGTCACCTCGGCGGGGGTGAGCTTGTAAAAGCGCATCGCCTCTCCCACCGACTGGCCGGACAGGTTCATGAAGGTTTCGGGTTTCAGCAGCACGACCTTTTCCTGCCCGAGTCTGCCTTCGGAGATCAGGCCCTGGAAGCCGCGTTTCCACGGGGTGAAGCCGTGATCGGCGGCGATGCGGTCGACGGCCATGAAGCCGATGTTGTGGCGGTTGCCGGCGTATTTTGCGCCCGGATTGCCGAGGCCGACGAAGAGTTTCATGGCGGAATCCTGTTGCCCAACCCTCAGATGGACCGGTTTGGCGGACGGATCAAGGGCGGAGAGATGTGGGCGCGTGCTTCGCCGGCAGCCGCGACGGATGAAGGTATAGCGGTGACCTGGACGCTTGTTCGGTGCGTATGTGCCCCGGAAAGCGAAACGCGGCAGGGTTTCCCCCGCCGCGTCAGATGTCCGAATGCGACCGGCCCCCGGGGGCCGTCGCGATCAGGCTTCGGCCGCCGCTTCGGCGGATTCCTCGGCCAGAAGGCCCGAGGGCGCCGAGACGTTGGCGATCACGAAGTTCCGGTCGATGGTCGGCTTCACGCCTTTGGGCAGCGCGATGTCGCTGATGTGGATCACATCGCCGATCTGCTTGCCGGCCAGGTCCACGGTGATGTGGTCCGGGATGTCCGACGCCAGCACTTCCAGTTCAACCTCGGCACGCACGATGACCAGGGTGCCGCCGCGCTTGATGCCGGGCGAAGCCTCGTGGTTGTCGAAGTTCACATGGATGAACAGGTTGATGCGGCTGTCGTCGTGGACGCGCATGAAGTCGATATGCGTCGGCAGGTCCTTGACCACGTCGCGCTGAACGCCGCGGCAGACGACATGGGTGTCGGGCTGGCCTTCGACTTTCAGGTTGAACAGGGTCGACAGGAACCGGCCCGCCCGCAGGCGTTTCAGCAGGGCGTTGTAGTTCAGGTTCAGGGCAACGGGTGCCTTGTTGTCGCCGTAGACGATGCCGGGCACTTTGCCCTCACGACGAGCTTGACGAGCGGCCCCCTTGCCTGTCCCCGTCCGCACCTCAGCCACAAGATCCGGGATCTCACGAGCCATGGGTAACTCCATTGGTTTGCGTTTCAGATGTCCGCCGCCCTCCAAGGGTGCGCGGCGGATCGGCGGCCTATAGAGTGCTTTCGCCAGAAGGGAAAGGGGAAATCGCGGCGCCGGCGCAGGGAAAGCGCCCTTGGGAAGCCTGTTGCGCGGGCCGGCGGAGGCTGGTGGCGCGGGCGGCAATGGTTCTTCGCATTCCCGGGCAAGGGCACCGGTCGGAGGCGCGGATGTCAGGCCAGCCGCGCCGGCCTTTTCCGCCTGCGCCGCAGCAGCGCGGGCAGCGACAGCGACAGCAGCACCGTCGCCAGCGGCAGCGAGAAGAAGAAACCCAGATGCCCGTATCCCACCGCGCCCACGAGGCCGCCGGTGAAGAACGCCCCCACCAGCTCCGCAAGGATGCGGAACTTGCGCCAGTCCGGGCCGGGCCGCGTGCCGGGCCGCGCGAGGCCGAAGGCGGCGCGGCCAAGCTCGATCCCGATATCCGTCACCATGCCGGTAACATGGGTGGTGCGGATCCGCGCGCCCGAGATCTTGGTGATCGTCGCGTTCTGCATTCCCATGATGAAGCACAGGCAGGCCAGAGAGAACAGCCGCCCCGCCTCGCTCGAAAAGATGCCGCCCCAGGCGAAGCAGACCATGAAGCTCCCCTGGACGGCCAGCGGCAGGGCATACTGGCTTTGCCGCCGGGTCTGCCGCGCCCAGGTGATCAGCACGGTGCTGAAGCCCGCCCCGGTGGCGAAGGCGCCGATGGCGAGCACGCAGACGATGACCAGCCGCAGGTTCAGCACGGCCAGGTCGTCGGCCAGTTGGGACAGATACCCCGACATATGCGAGGTGTATTGCCCGACCGCGAAGAACCCGCCGGCGTTCGCCGCCCCCGCGACGGCGGCCAGCACCACGGCGAGCGCGTTGTCCGAGCCCTCGGTCCGGCGGTGGGAGACGATGGCGCGGGCCGTGCGCAGCGGTTGGCGAAGGTGGGCCATGGTCCTGATCGGTTCTGGTCGCGGGCGGGGCGTGGAGGCTGCGTCCGGGGAGGGTGGCGGTCGGTCCGTGCGTTATGCGCGGAAGGCCGGGGAAATTCCGGCCGGGTGGGGGAAAAGGCCTTGCGATATGCCGCGCATACGACGGCCCGGCGGATACTGCGGGCGAAGCGCGCCGATTGCAAGCGGGCGCGCGCGGCCCCGGGCGCGGCGAGGGCGCGTCACCGGCATACGGGCCGCATTCGGAAGCGACGCGGGCGCGCGCTTCGCAGGGCGCGCGGGCCGCGCAGATCGCCGAAGATCCGGGCGGCAGCCTGCGATCCGCGGCGAAAGGGGCCTTTTCGCCGGAGCCTTCCGCCGCGTGCGACGGGCCGACGGCCCGCAGGAAACCCGCGCATTCGCCCTTGATTCCCTGGCTTTCGCTTGCCATCTGGCCGTCAGGCCCTTATAGGCCGCCCATCCCCTGAAATGGGCGAAAGACCGGCGGAGCCAACCGCATGGCCAGTAATCATCGAAAAAGGAAACTGATATATATGTGCGCCAAAGCATCCATGGACGAATTCGAAGCCCTTCTGAACGAAAGCTTCGAACTGGATACCCCGGACGAAGGTTCGGTCGTCAAAGGCAAGGTCATCGCCATCGAGGCGGGCCAGGCCATCATCGACGTCGGCTACAAGATGGAAGGCCGTGTCGATCTGAAAGAATTTGCCAACCCGGGCGAGAACCCGACCATCGCCGTGGGCGATGAGGTCGAAGTTTACCTCGACCGCGTTGAGAACGCCCGTGGCGAAGCGGTCATCAGCCGCGAGAAAGCCCGCCGCGAAGAAGCCTGGGATCGTCTGGAAAAAGCCTACGCCTCCGAACTGCGCGTCGAAGGCGCGATCTTCGGCCGCGTCAAAGGCGGCTTCACCGTCGATCTGAGCGGCGCCGTGGCCTTCCTGCCCGGTTCGCAAGTCGACGTGCGCCCCGTGCGTGACGCCGGCCCGCTGATGGGTCTGAAACAGCCGTTCCAGATCCTGAAGATGGACCGCCGCCGCGGCAACATCGTGGTCTCGCGCCGCGCCATTCTGGAAGAAAGCCGCGCCGAACAGCGCGCCGAGGTGATCTCGAACCTCACCGAAGGCCAGGTGGTCGATGGGGTGGTGAAGAACATCACCGAATATGGTGCCTTCGTCGATCTGGGCGGTGTGGACGGCCTGCTGCATGTCACCGACATGGCCTG
>JAATGA010000132.1 GCA_015654855.1 Rhodobacterales bacterium | reverse complement strand
TGGTGCTGCTCGCGGCGGGCTTCACCATGCGCCACGCAAGGTTCGGCAAGACCGGAACCATGGTGCTGCTGGCGCTGCTTGGCGGATTTGCAATCTTTTTCCTGCGCAATTTCGCCCAGGTGCTGGGCGACAACGGTCAGATCCCGGTGGCCATGGCCGCCTGGGTGCCGCCCGGGGCCGCCGCCATGGCCGCCATCGGCCTGCTGCTGCATCTGGAGGACGGCTGATGCGCGCCCCCTTCCCCGGCCTGCCGGTCCCCGGCCCGGCCCTCCCCGGCCAGTCGACCCCGGCGCTTGCCCGGCCGACAGAGAAGCCCGGCCGGGCGAGTGCCGGAAAACGCCCGCTGCGCGTCCCCTCGCTGACGCGGGGCTTCGCCCTGGCCCTGGCGCTCGTGTTCTGCGCAGCCTGGCCCGGCGCGGCGCAGGAGGAACGCGCCTCTCTGGTCGCCGACAGCCTGACGCTCGACGGCGGCGATACGCTGACCGCCACCGGCGGGGTCGAGGTGTTCTACAAGGGGCGCCGGCTGACCGCCTCGCGCCTTGTCTACGACCAGTCGACCGACAAACTCGCGATCGAGGGGCCGCTGGTTCTGACGACCGAGGACGGCATGACGGTGATCCTCGCCGATCAGGCGGCGATGGACGCCGATCTGACCGACGGGGTGATGACCGGCGTTCGCATGGTCATGGATCGCCAGATGCAGCTTGCCGCCGCCGAGTTGAGCCGGGTCGGCGGGCGCTATACCCAGCTTGGCCGCACCGTCGCCTCGTCCTGCAAGATCTGCGCGGGCGGATCGACGCCCTTGTGGGAAATCCGCGCCCGCAAGGTGGTGCATGACGAGGTGGCCAAACAGATATGGTTCACCAATGCGCAGTTCCGCGTCGCGGGCCTGCCGGTGTTCTGGCTGCCGCAACTGCGGATGCCGGACCCGACGCTCGACCGGTCCAACGGCTTTCTGCGGCCCGAGTTCCGCACCACGACCGGGCTTGGTTCGGGGCTGAAGCTGCCCTATTTCATCACGCTCGGCCAAAGCGCCGATGTGACGCTGACGCCCTATCTGACGACCAAGAACGGCCGCACGCTGGATTATCGCTATCGCCGCGCCTTTGCCGCCGGCACGCTGGAGATTGGCGGCGCGCTGTCGCGCGACGACCTGCTACCGGACGAGACGCGGGCCTATCTGATGGCGAAGGGCCAGTTCGCCCTGCCCATGGGATTCGATCTGAGCTTCTCGGGCGAATATGTCAGCGACCCGGCCTATCTGCTCGACTACGGCTACCCCGAGGAGGACCGGCTCGAAAGCCGGATCGAGGCGACACGCACCCGGCGCAACGAATACATCTCGGCCCGGATGATCAGCGTCCAGTCGATCCGCGAGGGGGAATCGAACGCCACCATCCCCTCGCTGATCGGCGACGTGACGTTTCACCGCCGGTTTTCCGGCGGCCCCTTCGGCGGCGAGGCCGGGCTGCGGTTCCAGACCCACAGCCAGTTGCGCACCTCGGACGAGGTTCTGGACCTCGACGGAGACGACATCGCCGACGGGCGGGACATGTCGCGCGTCTCGCTGCGCGGCGACTGGCGGCGCAACTGGGTGACCGATCCCGGCATCGTGGCGACCCTGCTGGGCGAGGCCACGGCCGATCTTTACAAGATCAGCCAGGACGCGGTTTACGGCGGGTCGGAAACCCGGCTGCACGGCTCGGTCGGGGCCGAGTTGCGCTGGCCCTGGGTCCGCGCAGAGGAAAGCGGCGTCAGCCATATGATCGAACCGGTGCTGCAACTGGTCTGGTCGCCGGGCGGCCATGAAAAGCTGCCGAACGAGGATTCGACCCTGGTCGAGTTCGACGAAAGCAACCTGTTCTCGCTGAACCGCTTTCCGGGGTCGGACGCGACCGAGCGCGGGACGCGGGCCAATGTCGGACTGACCTGGACGCGCTATGATCCGCAGGGTTGGACGCTGTCGGTGGCCGGCGGCCGGGTGTTCCGCGACCGCGATCTCGACCAGTTCAGCGTGAGTTCGGGGCTGGACGGCAAGACCTCGGACTGGCTGATGGCCTGGCAGTTGCAGATGGGCGCCGGCATCGCGGTGACGAACCGGGTGCTCTTCGACGACAACCTGACGCTGACCAAGGGCGAATGGCGCGTCGATGTGACCCGCGACCGGTTCAGCCTGTCCTCGGGCTATGTCTACATGATCGCCGATGCGGAGGAACAGCGCGACGAGCCGACCTCGGAGTTGCAGCTCGATGCCAGCTTCGTGGTCAATCCGAACTGGACCGCCAGCGCCGCGACCCGGTTCGACTTCGACACCGACAGGGCGACGCGGGCCGGGGTCGGCGTGGCCTGGCGCAACGAATGCGTCAGCGTCGATCTTTCGCTCTCGCGTCGGTTCACAACCTCGACTAATGTGGAGCCCACCACCGATTTCGGCCTTTCGGTCGAACTCGTGGGCTTCGGCAGCGGCAGCAAACGCGGACCGGCGCGGTCCTGCGCAAGGTGACGCCAACGTAAGGCAAGAAACGGAAAGTGGCAGGCGATGAACAGGTTTGCAGCATCCTTCACCGGCCGGGCAGCCCGGGGCCGTTTGGCTCGCGCGGGGGCTATGGCGGTGATGCTCGGTCTCGGGGCGGGTCCGGTCGCGGGCATTCTGGCCGCGCCGGCCATGGCGCAAAGCAATCCCTACGCGCCGGTTGCCTGGGTGAACGGCAAGGTTGTCACCACCTGGGAAGTTGACCAGCGCCTGCGCTTTCTGACCGCGCTGCGCCAGCCCGGCGATCTGCAAAAAGAGGCGCGGCAGGGTCTGATCGACGACCGGCTGCGGGTCTGGGCCGCAACCCAGGTCGGGCTGAAGCTGAACCCGGATCAGGTGAAGCAGGGGATGGAGGAATTCGCCTCCCGCGCCAACCTGTCCGCCGAGCAGTTCACCGCCGAGCTTGCGAAGAATGGCATCGCGAGCGAAACCTTCCGCGATTTCGTCGCCGCCTCGATCGCCTGGCGCGAGTTGATCCGCGCCAAATATCTGCCGACCGTCAAGATCAGCGATGCGGAGATAGACCGCGCCATCGCGATGGCTGTGTCTAAACCCGAGGTTCGGGTGCTGCTGGCCGAGCTGATCATCCCGATCGACGGCGATCCGGCCGACGAACTGGCCCTGGCCGAACGTCTGCAATCCGAGGCGCAGGGCGAGGCCGCCTTCGCCGCAGCGGCGCGGGAATATTCCGCCGCGCCCACCGCCGAACGCGGTGGCAAGCTGGACTGGATGGTGCTGTCGAACCTGCCGCCCGCCATCGCCTCGCAGGTGATCGGGCTGAAACCGGGACAGATTACCGCGCCGATGACCCTGCCGAACGCGGTGGCGATCCTGCAACTGCGCGCGATCTCGGATGCCGGGAACGTCGAAACGCGCGAGCAGACGCTGGACTACGCGCAATTCCTGGTGCCCGACGGCCCCGAGGCCGCGGCCGAACTGGCCGGGATCCACGCCAAAGTCGACGGTTGCAACGATCTTTTCAAGGTCGCCAAAGGCCTGCCCGCCGACCGGATGCTGCGCGCGACCGAGCCGCTGGCCCGCATTCCGCGCGACATCGCGCTGGAGCTTGCAAAGCTCGACGCCGGCGAAAGCTCGACCGCGCTGCGGCGGGGCGGCTGGCGCGTGTTCCTGATGCTGTGCTCGCGCACGCCGACCACCGAAAAGGCGCCGGACCGCGAACAGATCCGCCAGCAACTGATCGGGCAAAGGCTGGGCTCCCTGGCCGAGATCTACCTCGAAGAGCTGCGCTCCGAGGCCATCGTCAAGACGCAGTGACCGATATGGCGCGCCCGGACGAGGCGGACGTTTCCGGCAAGGCCGGGGGCGCGGGATTGCCGGTAGTTCTGACCTGCGGCGAGCCTGCGGGGATCGGGCCGGAACTCGCGGTCGCCGCGCGCGCCCGTCTGGGGGCGGATCTGCCCTTCGTCTGGCTGGGCGACCCGCGCCACCTGCCCCCGGGCAGCCGATGGGCCGAGGTGCCCCGCCCCGCCGATGCCCGCAATCTGCCCGCCGATGTGCTGCCGGTGCTGCGCCACGACTTCGCCGCCCCCGCCGTGCCGGGCCGGCCGGATCCCGCCAATGCGGCGGGCGTGATCGAGGTCATCGCCCGCGCCGTGCGCCTGGTCATGGCGGGCGAGGCGTCTGCGGTCTGCACCCTGCCGATCCACAAGAAGGCGCTGAAGGACGGCACGGATTTCGCTTATCCCGGCCATACCGAGTATCTCGCGGCACTCGCCGGGGTCGGCCGCGTGGTGATGATGCTGGCCTGCGAGGGGCTGCGCGTTGTGCCCGCGACGATCCACATCCCGCTGGCCGAGGTGCCGCGCGCCCTGACGCCCGCACTGCTGGAGGAGACGATCCGCATCACCGATACGGGTCTGCGGCGCGATTTCGGCATCGCACGCCCCCGGATCGCGGTGGCCGGGCTGAACCCCCATGCCGGCGAGGGCGGGGCCATGGGCGGCGAGGAAATCGCGATGATCGCCCCCCTGCTGGCGCGGCTGACGGCTGAGGGGTTCGATCTGCGCGGGCCGCTGCCTGCCGATACGATGTTCCATGCCGCCGCGCGGGCAGGCTATGACGCCGCGATCTGCATGTATCACGACCAGGCGCTGATCCCGATCAAGACCATCGACTTCGCCGGTGGGGTGAATGTCACCCTTGGCCTGCCCTTCGTGCGGACCTCGCCCGACCATGGCACCGCTTTCGACATTGCGGGCAAGGGGATTGCGGATCCGTCCTCGACCCTCGCCGCGCTGCGGATGGCGGCGCGGATGGGTGCGAAGCGGGGGGCGGAATGAATTTGGCCGGCGTCGCAACGGGCGGGGTCACCCCCCCCGCGCCCCTCGTGGGATATTTTCGCGAAGAGGATGGCAGACACGAAAGGCGGGCGCATGGCCACGATTGACGGGCTGCCGCCGCTGCGCGAGGTGATCCGGGCGCATGACCTGAGCGCGAAAAAGCAGTTGGGGCAGAACTTTCTGCTGGATCTGAACCTGACGGCAAAGATCGCGCGCGCGGCGGGGGATCTGTCGGGATCGGACGTGCTGGAGGTCGGACCGGGGCCCGGCGGGTTGACCCGGGGGTTGCTGGCCGAGGGGGCGCGGCGGGTTCTGGCGATCGAGAAGGACGCGCGCTGTCTGCCGGCGCTGGCCGAGATTGCCGCCGCCTGTCCGGGGCGGCTGGAGGTGATCAACGCCGATGCGCTGACCCTCGATGCGCGGGCGCATCTGACGCCGCCGATCCGCATCGTGGCCAACCTGCCCTATAATGTGGGGACGGAGTTGCTGGTTGGCTGGCTGACGCCCGCAGAATGGCCGCCCTTCTGGCAGAGCCTGACGCTGATGTTCCAGAAAGAGGTGGCCGAGAGGATCGTGGCAAAGCCGGGGTCGAAGGCCTATGGCCGGCTGGCGCTGCTGGCGCAATGGCGCTGCGACGCGAAGATCGTGATGATCCTGCCGCCCGAGGCCTTTACCCCCGCGCCCAAGGTGCATTCGGCGGTCGTGCATCTGACCGCCCTGCCCGCGCCCCGCTTTCCCGCAGATGCCGCGATCCTGTCGCGGGTGACGGCGGCGGCCTTCAACCAGCGGCGCAAGATGCTGCGCTCGGCCCTGAAGGGGATCGCGCCGGATATCGAGGCGCGGCTGCTCGCCGCCGGGATCGAGCCGACGGCGCGGGCCGAAGAGATCCCGCTGGAAGGATTTTGCGCGCTGGCGCGCGAACTGGCCTGAGACGGCGCGCGGCCCCGGACCACATCGGTCCGGGCGCGGAACCGCGCTTGGGGATGGGACGGCCCTCGGCGCGGCCCCCGTCGCACGCATCCCCGGCAACCCCGGTTCAAATGACAAAGCCCCACCTGGTGGCGGGGCTTTGTGTTTCGGTGTCTCGCCCGTGCGACCGGGCAGCGTGTCACTCCGCCGCTTCGCGCGGACCGGATTCGCCGCCAGGCGCGGTTTCGCCCTCGGCGCGGGGTTTGCGCGGGCCGCGGGCGCGGCGCGGCTTGGGCGCAGCGGCTGCCGGTTCGGCAGCGGGCTGCGGTGCGGCTGGTTGCGGCGCAGCGGGCTGCGGCGCAGCCGGTTGCGGGGCCTCTGCCGCCTCGGCCACCGGCGTGGCGGCGGGGCGTTCGCGACGGTTCTGGCCGCGAGGCCCCTGCGGGCGGTTGCGCGGCTCGGAGGCCGGACGCGCGGGCGCATCGGCGGGACCGGCTGCGGCGGGCGCGCGGGTTTCAGGCGTTTCGACCAGGCCGGCGTCGTCGTCGCCCGACAGGTCGATCACCTCGACCGCGGCAGGAACCGCCGGCTCTTCGCTGCGGAAATCGTTGGAGCGATATTCGCGCCCTTCCTGGCGCCCGTCACCCCGGGCCTCGCGACCCTCACGGTTGTCGCGGTCGCGACCACCGTTCTGATTGCCGCCCTGACCACCATTCTGGTTGCCGTTCTGGCCATTGCCCTGGTTGCCGCCCTGCTGCCAGTTCTGCTGACGCGCGTCCTGCTCGGCCTGCTGCTCGCGCAGCGCCTCGCCCAGAAGACGGGTGTAATGCTCGGCATGTTGCAGGAAGTTCTCGGCCGCGACCCGGTCGTTCGAGAGCTGCGCGTCGCGCGCGAGAATCTGGTATTTCTCGATGATCTGCTGCGGCGTGCCACGAACCTTGCCCTCGGGACCCGAGGAATCGAACACACGGTTGATGATGTTGCCGAGGGTGCGCGGGCGGTTCTGCTTAGAACGCGAGCGGGACTTGGAAGATCTCATCTTGTCCTTTGATCCGGTAGCCGTCTGCCCCCTGAACCGCGACGCAACAATGGCGTCTTGCAAACGGCGGTCGGGACAGGATCGGGGCGGGTGCGAGGGGAACGGCCGAAGTATGATGCCGTATCCCGCGTCGCCTGATTGCGTGTGTAACCACGAGCACCGGGGCAAGACAAGCCGATTCTGGCGAAAATCGGGGCTTTCGCCCGCATTCCGGCAGGAATCTGCATCCGACCGGCCTTTGGTCGCCCCGGTATCAGCCAAGGGGCCGGTTTACGGCGACAACCCTGGGCCTGCCATCGAGATCGGAATGCACGCGTGGGTTTTCAAGGCCCGCCGCCAGAAACATCGCGGTCACCGCCTCGCCCTGCGTCGGGCCGATCTCGACCAGCAGCCGCCCGCCGGGGGCGAGATACGCCAGAACCCCCGCCGCGATGGCGCGACAGGCATCCAGCCCGTCGCCGCCGGGGGTCAGGGCGAGATGCGGCTCCCAGTCGCGCACCTCGGGGGCGAGATCGGCCATTTCGGCCGCCGCGATATAGGGCGGGTTCGAGACGATCAGGTCGAACCCGCCCGTCACCGCCCCGAACCAGTCCGACACCAGGAACTCCGCCCGCCCCATCACGCCGAAGAGCCGCGCATTGCCCCGCGCCACGGCCAGCGCGTCGGGCGACAGATCGACGCCCGCACCGGTCGTCCCGTCGGTCTCGGCCAGCAGCGTCACGAGAATCGCGCCCGAGCCGGTGCCGAGGTCCAGCACCCGCGAGAACGGCGCGGAAAGGGCGGTTTCGATCAGCACCTCGGTCTCGGGCCGGGGGTCGAGCACATCGGACGTGACCCGCAGCGGGCGGCCCCAGAACAGCCTTTGGCCGGTGATCTGCGCCACCGGCTGACGGCGGCAGCGCGCGGCGACATGCTCGGCGAAATCGGCGGCCTGCACGGGGGTCAGCGCATCGGTCATATGCAGCGTCAGCCTGTCGGGCGTCAGCCCCGCCGCATGGGCCATCAGCGCGCGCGCATCGCGGGCCGCATCCTCGATACCGGCGGCGCGCAGACGCGGCACGGCGGCGCGCAAGGCCTCGGCGATGGTTCGAGGTGCGCTCATCCCTCCATCTCGGCAAGCTTCAGCGCCTGGTCCTGCGCGATCAGCGGGTCGATCACCGGATCCAGATCGCCGGCCATGATCTGCGCCAGCGCATAAAGCGTCAGGTTGATCCGGTGGTCGGTCATCCGCCCTTGCGGGAAGTTATAGGTGCGGATCCGCTCGCTGCGGTCGCCCGAACCGACCTGGGCCTTGCGATCCGCCGCGCGTTCCGAGGCGGCGCGGTCCCGCTCCATCTCGAACAGCCGGGCGCGCAGGACCTGCATGGCGATGGCGCGGTTCTGGTGCTGCGACTTCTCGGAGGAGGTCACGACGATGCCGGTCGGCAGGTGAGTGATGCGCACAGCCGAGTCGGTGGTGTTCACATGCTGCCCGCCCGCGCCGGACGAGCGCATCGTGTCGATGCGGATGTCGGCGGCGGGGATGTCGATGTCGACCTCCTCCGCCTCGGGCAGCACCGCGACGGTCGCGGCAGAGGTGTGGATGCGCCCCCCCGCCTCGGTCTCGGGCACGCGCTGGACGCGGTGGACACCGGATTCGAACTTCAGCCGGGCGAAGACGCCCTCGCCCTGAACATGGGCCACGACCTCTTTCACCCCGCCCAGATCGGTCGCCTGCTCTTCGAGGATCCCGAACCGCCAGCCCTTCGATTCCGCGTATTTCTGATACATCCGCAGCAGATCGCCGGCGAAAAGCGCCGCCTCCTCGCCGCCGGTGCCGGGCCGGATCTCCAGGATCGCGGGCCGGGCATCGGCCGCATCCTTCGGCAAAAGCGCGATGCGCAGGGCCTGCTCCATCTCGGGAATGCGCGCCCGCAGGGCCGGGATCTCGTCCTCGGCCAAAGCCCGCATCTCGGGATCGGCCAGCATCGCCTCGGCCTCGGCCAGATCGGCCAGCGCCCGGCGATAGGCGGCGATCTCGTCCACGACCGGCCGCAGCCCGGAATATTCCCGCGACAAAGCCGCGATCTCGGCCGGCGCCGCGCCCTCGCCGAGCTTCGCCTCAAGAAACTCGAAGCGCCGGGTGATCTGGTCGAGTGTGTCGAGCGGAACCATGGCGGGCGGTTTCTCTTGTCCTGAGGCCGGGGTCAAGTGGCCGGGGGCGCATGGGGGCGCTGCCCCCGCCGCCGCAAGCGGCGACTCCCCCGGGATATTTATGCAACGAGGATGGAGGCAAAAGCGTGCTTTCCCCATCCCCTTTGCATAAATATCCCCGCGGAGCGAGGCATCGAGCCGGTTGGCGCCTCGGCGCCAGAGACGAGAAAAGGCGTGAGGCCGCGTCTTGCGCGGCCTCTCCTTTCGGATCAGCGGCGGGTTTTGGCCCAGTGGTAAAGGCAGATGAGTTCACAGGTCACATGCGCCCCGGCGATGGCGGTGGCCCCGGTGGTGTCGTAGGGGGGCGAGACCTCGACCACATCGCCGCCGACCATGTTGATCCCGGCAAGGTCGCGCAACATGGCCGCCGCCTGCCAGGAGGCGATGCCGCCCCAGACCGGGGTGCCGGTGCCAGGCGCGAAGGCCGGGTCGAGCGCGTCGATGTCGAAGGTCACATAGGTCGCGCCATCGCCTGCGATGTCCTTCGCGAGCGCCGCCGCATGGGCCACGCCCTTCTCATGCACCTCGCGCGCGTCGATGACGCTGACGCCGAGATAATCCTCGGTCGTGGTGCGGATCCCGATCTGGACCGAGCGTTTCGGGTCGACGTAACCCTGTTTCACCGCCTTGTACATCATCGTGCCGTGGTCGATCCGGGTCAGGTCGTCGTCGGGCCACAGGTCGGAATGCGCGTCGAAATGGATCACGCCAAGGGGGCCGAACTTCTCGGCATAGGCCTTCAGGATCGGAAAGGTGATGTAATGGTCGCCGCCGAGGGTGATCGTGCCCGGCCCGGCCGTCAGGATCTTGCGGATATGGGCGGTGAGCGTTTCGGGGAAATCCGCCGTCTTCGCATAATCGAAGGCCAGATCGCCGTAATCGACGACGGCCATCTCCTCCAGCGGGTTGGTCGGCCAGCCGTAGGGCGGGTCGTAGGGTTGCAGGGTCGAGGCCTCGCGGATCGCCCGCGGGCCGAAGCGGGTGCCGGCGCGATGGGTCACCGCCTGGTCGAAGGGCACGCCGGTGATGGCGAGGTCCACCCCGGTCAGGTCCTTGGTATAGGTCCGGCGCAGGAACGAGGTCGCCCCCGCGAAGGCGTTCTCGAAGGCGAGGCCGCGCAGCCCCTTGCGGGTGAAGGCGGCGTCGATCTCGTGCTTGGCGTCTTCCAGAGCCATGGCGAATCCTCGTCAGATGATCGTCAGGCGTCG
Organism: Rhodobacterales bacterium; assembly: GCA_015654855.1. Classification (GTDB taxonomy): domain Bacteria; phylum Pseudomonadota; class Alphaproteobacteria; order Rhodobacterales; family Rhodobacteraceae; genus JAATGA01. The sequence goes on along the minus strand of JAATGA010000132.1, from coordinate 499 downwards.
TTGAGCGACCGGAGACGCCGGGTATCCGGTTGGCGCGAAACCAAGCAGAGCGCGCCCGGCCCTGTCAAGCCGCCGAAGGCGAACCGCCCCCGCGATGCTTTCGCCGCACGGCCGGTCGAGGGGCAGGATGCCAGGTGCGGGGACCGCGACACGGCATCCGGCCCCCGCTCCGGCGGCCCGGGCGCGGACGGTTGCGCATGGGAGGATTCCCTCTGTGCGCAGAAGGAAGGCCGGCGCACCGGTGCGGATTTCCTCTCCATCGGGAAGGCCGCGAAGTCGCGCGCGACCAGCCCCGGGGCGCGGGGCCAGGATTCCCGGCGGGTTCGGCGCGCCCCCGCGCTCAGGCGAGGCGCCACTCCGCCGTGGGCGAGATCTGCGGGGCGGCCTCGACCCTGCCCTGTCCGGCAAGGTCGATCAGATGCGCCAGCACATTGCGCCCCGCCGCCGCGTGCAGTTCCGCCGGCGTGTCGGTGTAGATCCGCGCGACCAGCGCCGGGAT
>JAATGA010000313.1 GCA_015654855.1 Rhodobacterales bacterium | reverse complement strand
TACGAGCCTCTCTGGGCCGAGCCGCTGCATATCGTGGTCGGAAGCAATCACCCCCTGGCCCAGACCGAAGTCATGGGGTTCGAAGATCTGGCTCCCTATTCCTGGATTGTTTACCCCAACCTGATGCCCTTGCGCGCAATGCTGGAGAGGACCCTGTCAAATGCGGGCATAAAGATGCCTGATAATGTAATCGAAACCTCCTCAACCTTCGCCACGGTTTCTTTGCTCGTCCGGGATCCGGGCCTCGTCGCCCTGCTGCCGAGCATGGTCTGCCGCTTCTTCGTGGCCGAGCATGCCTTGAAGATACTGCCGCTGGAAATCCAGGGCAGCAATCCCGACTACGGCATCGTCACCCGTTCGGGCGGGGCGCTGAGCGGCCCGGCACGATCCCTTTTGCGCATCCTGCGCACCATCGGGCAAAGCTGAAGACTTATCGCCGACCCCTGCAACCGGCCCAATATCCAACGTCACGCTGACGCATCAGCAAAGGAAGACCACAATGCACGCCGAAAAACTGCAAGGACTGGTCGGGACTTCGGTCGCGATCGAAAAGGAAATCACCGAAGCTGATATCCTGGACTTCGCTCGCATTACTTTGGACGATCACCCCAACCACACGGATGAGGAGTATGCCCTTCGCAATGGTCTCGGCGGCCGTATTGTCCAGGGGGCACTGCTGGTCGGGCTCATCGCTGGTGCTTCGACGAAGTTTCTTCGCGAGGCAGGTCATCCGGGCGTGACCTATGGATATGACCGCATTCGTTTTCTGCGTAGCGTTCCCATCGGGGCAAAGCTGACGGTGACCTATACCATTCGTAAAGCCATACCCGAAAAGTCGAATACCGAGGCGGAGGTCAGCATCCATGACGGAGAACATCTGGTTTGTATCGGGACGCATATAGCGCATTTCCAGACCATTTGATCTGGACATGAAAGGCGACGCCGGAACTTCCCCTCACAAGCTCGTTTTTGCGGGGAGAAGTGACCGGGCCGAGGCTGATGCCGCAAAGGGCCTGTCATGTTCGCCCGGCAATCCGACAACGAAACAACGGGCGGCTGGCCGCTAAGGTCGGAAGCACCACAGACGCAAAGCATTGGTCGGGCTTTCGGCCGTTCAGATGATGACAAGGATTCGAAATGATCGTCACCCCCCATGGCAAGCATCTCATCGCTGGCAACTGGATCGCGACCGATGAGCAATTTTCCAACGAACCCGCGTCTGGCCCCGCGCATCAGTTCTCTGTCGGCACGGTCGATATGGTGAACCGCGCTTGCGAGGCCGCTGAGGATGCTTTTTGGACCTTCGGCTATTCTTCGTGCGAGCATCGCGCGATATTTCTCGATACGATTGCGGAGGAAATCGAGGCTCGAGCACAAACCATTACAGAGATCGGAGCGCAGGAAACCGGCCTGCCCGTCGCGCGCCTGCAGGGCGAGCGGGGTCGGACGATAGGGCAGTTGCGCTTGTTCGCGAGTCATATCCGCGCGGGCAACCATCTCGACTTGCGCCACGACCCCGCACAGCCCGACCGCCAGCCGGCCGGCCGGCCCGAGATTCGTCTGGCCCAACGGCCCATTGGTCCGGTCGCGGTTTTCGGCGCGTCGAATTTCCCTCTGGCATTCTCGACGGCGGGCGGCGATACCGCCGCAGCTTTGGCTGCGGGTTGCCCGGTTGTCGTGAAGGGGCATTCCGCGCATCCGGGAACCGGAGAAATCGTCGCTGAGGCCATTGCCGCCGCCATATCCAGGTGCGGCGTGCATCCCGGCGTCTTCAGCCTTATCCAGGGCGGTCGCCGCGAGGTGGGCACTTCGCTCGTGCAGCATCCGAGGATCAAGGCTGTGGGTTTCACCGGTTCGCTGGCGGGAGGGCGAGCCCTCTTTGATCTTTGCGCACAACGTCCCGAACCGATCCCGTTCTTTGGTGAGCTCGGATCGGTCAATCCTATGTTCATCCTGCCCGGTGCGGCCGGGGAACGGGCGCGTGAACTTGGAGCCGGCTGGGCCGGATCCCTGACTATGGGCGCAGGCCAGTTTTGCACCAATCCGGGCATCGCGGTTGTGGTGGACGGGGAAGAGGCCGACCAGTTTGTCTTGGCAACGGCCGGCGCACTGGAAAAGGTCGGCCCCCAGACAATGCTGACAGAGGGCATTGCCAGTGCGTACCGCGCGGGTCAGCACCGCTTGCAGAGCCGGAACAGTGTGAAGCCGGTCCATGAAACGGTATCGAAAGGCCGGCAGGCCGGCGCCAATCTCTACGAGACGACAGGTGAGCAGTTTCTTGCCGATCACACCCTTTCAGAGGAGGTCTTTGGTCCCCTAGGCCTCGTCGTTCGAGTGACGTCGATCGAAGAGATGCTTACACTCGCGAGAAGCTTTGGGGGTCAGTTGACCGCCACGCTACATATGGCGCCTTCGGATGCCGAAACAGCGCGCAAACTTTTGACGGTGCTGGAGCGCAAGGCCGGAAGGGTGCTGGCCAACGGCTTTTCCACCGGCGTTGAGGTTGTCGACTCGATGGTTCATGGTGGTCCTTATCCGGCCTCGACCAATTTTGGGGCGACCTCGGTTGGCACCATGTCGATACGGCGGTTTCTGCGCCCGGTTGCTTATCAGAATATCCCGGCGGAACTCGTGGATCACATTCTCTGAACTGATGGGGGTGAACCGTGCCGAGTGGACTTGCCCGTGTTTTGTGAAGAGCGTTTAGCTCACTTCCCTCGCCTTTCGCTCGAAGGCGACGGGGCTCTGGAAGCCTGGCGATGAATGCCGCCGACGGAATTATAGAACCCGTCGATGTATCTGGCGACGGCGTTTTTTTCGGCCTGCTGTCGGGATTGCAAAGCAACCGGCCAGATCAGCTCCGACTTGATGGTCTTGAAGAATGTTTCCACCATCGCGTTGAAGCTCTTATCTCTGTCAAGGGGCGCTGGCACGATTCGCTTGCGCTCGGTTCGATAGTTGGTGGCGGATTAGGGATGATAGCGGGCACACTGTCGCCAATCGCTAGTCTCGTAGCTACGGGCTTGGCGGTGATGCTGATGCGACAACTCGGCCCGCGAGTAAGCATTGCCGATCTGGCCGACCCGGCGCTCAAGGAGCGCATTGCCGGTCTCAAGGTTCTCCGCGATCAGGCCAGGACTGATGCCGACCGGGCGCAGGCATTGCTCGAAAGCCCCGGCCACCGCGCCCTCATCCTGTCGGCACTCTTGTGGACAGGGTGACTCGCGGAATTGCCCGAATAGTGTTAAGGTAAAAGTAAGCAATAATGATCGGTTTCACCGGGCGAACGAAGCCCAGCCTGTCACGAACCCTCAAGACGATGGCGAACTACGGCCTTGTCCGTATGGACCCCGGCGAGGGCCAGAAGCTCGTGCCGAAGGTGCTGCATGATCGCGTCGCACTGGAACTGCCGCTGATCGAGCGCCGGGCTACAAAGGGGGGCGCGCTATGAATATACAGAGTCCCCATGTCGCGCTACGGGCCGCACTCTACCTGCGCGTTTCCACCACGCGGCAGGCCGAACATGTCGTGTCGATCCCCGACCAGCGCAAGCAGGGTGAGGCTTATTGCGTTTCACGCGGCTACCAGCTTGCCGAAACCTATGTTGAGGCTGGCGCTTCCGCCACCAATGACCGCCGCCCCGAGTT
>JAATGA010000042.1 GCA_015654855.1 Rhodobacterales bacterium | reverse complement strand
GATCACTTCAAGCCCGTCGAGCGACTGGGGGCCGACGACGACCGGCACGCCGCGCTTGATGATCCCGGCCTTTTCGCCGGCGATCTCGGGCAGGGTCTCGCCCAGATATTGCTGATGATCGATCGACACGGGGGTGATGATCGTCAGTTCCGGTTTGTCGATCACATTGGTCGCGTCGAGCCTCCCGCCGAGTCCAACCTCCAGCAGCGTATGGTCGGCGGGCGTGCGGGCGAAGGCGAGGAAAGCCGCGCAGGTGGTGATCTCGAAAAACGTGATCTCTTCCCCGCTGTTCGCCGCGACGCATTCGTCCAGCACCGCGGTCAGCGCGGGTTCCGGGATCAACTCGCCCGCCAGCCGGATGCGTTCGTGGAACCGGGCCAGATGCGGCGAGGTATAGGCGTGGACACGCTCGCCCGCAGCCTCCAGCCCCGCGCGGATCATCGCCTGGGTAGAGCCCTTGCCGTTCGTTCCTGCGATATGGATCACCGGCGGCAGGCGCCGTTCGGGATGGTCCAGCGCCGCCAACAGGCGCAGCACGCGGTCGAGCGTCAGGTCGATCACCTTGGGATGAAAGGTCATCATCCGCTGAAGGATCGCATCCGATCCCGTCGTGCCGAAGGATGTCACGCCTGCGGCTCGGGGTTCGGGACCTCGGCCGCGACGGCGGGTTCGGGCGCGGGCTGCGGCGGGGCGAGATCTGCCTTCACCGCCGGGGCCTGATGGGTCAGCATCCGCACGATGGTGATCAGTTCCTCACGCATCAGCTTGCGATGCGTCACCCGGTCCAGCATCCCGTGATCGAGCAGATATTCCGCGCGCTGGAACCCCTCGGGCAGCTTTTCGCGGATCGTCTGTTCGATGACGCGCGGACCGGCGAAGCAGATCAGCGCATTCGGCTCGGCGATCTGCACATCGCCCAACATGGCATAGCTGGCCGTCACACCCCCTGTGGTCGGATGGGTCAGCACGACGATATAGGGCAGTCGCGCCTCTTTCAGCATCTGGACCGCGACCGTGGTGCGCGGCATCTGCATCAGGGACAGGATCCCCTCCTGCATCCGCGCGCCGCCGGCGGCGGCGAACAGGATCAGCGGCCGCCTCGTCTTCACCGCGCGCTCTGCGGCGGCGACGATGGCATTGCCGACATACATCCCCATGGAGCCGGCCATGAAGGCGAAGTCCTGGCCCGCACAGACGACCGGGGTGCGGCCGATCTCGCCCTCGGCCACCAGCATCGCCTCTTTTTAGCCGGTGGTCTTTTGCGCGGCCTTCAGACGGTCGGGATACTTTTTCTGGTCGCGGAAATGCAGCGGGTCGGCCAGCGGCTCCGGCACCTTGACTTCGGTGAAGATGCCGCCGTCGAACAGGGCCTTGAAGCGGTCGCGGGGCGTGATCGCCAGATGATGGTCGCAGTTCGTGCAGACGTTCAGGTTTTCCGCCAGTTCGCGGTGGAACAGCATGGTCCCGCATTCCGGGCATTTGGTCCAAAGGTTCTCGGGCACTTCGCGCCGCGAGAAGAGCGAGTTGATCTTCGGGCGGACGTAGTTGGAAATCCAGTTCATCGCGGGGCAAGCCCTTCGGTCGCTGCGGGTCTGGTCCCCGAAATAGTCGGGGGGGGCCGGAATTGCAATCCGCTTGGCGGCGGATGCCCCGCCGCAGGGTTGGCCCCGGGGAGGGGGGCGCTGGACGGCCGGCGGCACATCTGTCAGCCTGCGGCCCAGATGGAACGTGAACTCCACACTATGGTGCTGTTCGGCCTTCACTACGCGATTACCGGCGTTGTGATCTGGCGGGTGCTGCTGCGCGACCGGATCGACCCGCCGGTGCGGCTCGCCTGGGTGATGGTGGTGGGGATCGTCCCCGTGGCCGGGGTGCTCGCCTATATCCTGTTCGGCGAGGTGCGTCTGCGGCGGGCCGACCGCAGCCGCGCGCGCGAGTTGCGGCGGCGGCTGGTCGCGGCCTGGGGGCCGGACGATCCGCCCGCCGAACTGCCGCCCGCGCTCGCGCCGGTTTTCGCCATGGGCCGGGCGGTCACGGGGATGCAGCCGCTTGGCGGCAACAGCGCGACCCTGCTGCCCGAGGACGATACCGCCATCGACGATCTGGTCGCGCATATCGGGGCGGCGCGGCGATCGGTCCATGTGCTGCTTTATATCTGGTTGCCAGACATCAGCGGCGCAAAGGTCGCCGAGGCACTGATCTCGGCGGCGGAGCGCGGCGTCGTCTGCCGGGTGGTGGTCGACGACGTGGGCTCGCGCCGGCTGACGCGATCGGCGCTGTGGCGGCGGATGGAGGCGGCGGGGGTGCGTTGCGCCATCGCCTTGCCGGTGGGCAACCCTTTGTTCGAATGGCTGTTCAAGCGGCTGGACCTGCGCAATCACCGCAAGATCATGGTCGTCGACAACCGCATCGCCTGGACAGGCAGCCGCAACTGCGCCGATCAGGCCTTCGCCATCAAGCCGCGCTACGCACCCTGGGTCGACATCTTCGTCAGGATCGAGGGTCCGGTCGTGCGGCAGTTGCAGGCGGTTTTCGTGCGCGACTGGATGATGCACGGGCACGAGGATCTGAGCGCGATGCTCGAAACCTTGCCGGCCGTGGTCTGCGACAGCCCCGACGAGGCGGGCTTCGTCGGCCAGGTGGTGGCCTCCGGCCCCGACCAGCAGACCAGCGGCATGTCGCAGACCTTGTGCGCGCTGCTCTATTCCGCGCAGCAGAAGGTCTGGATCACCACCCCCTATTTTATGCCCGACACCCCGCTGATGGAGGCTCTGTGCGCCGCGGCCCGGCGCGGGGTCGACTGCGTGCTGATCCTGCCCGAACATAACGACAGCCGTATCGTCGCGGCGGCGAGCGAGGGGCTTTATCACGCGCTCTTGCTGGCCGGTGTGCGGCTACACCTGTTTCGCGGCGGGCTTCTGCATTCCAAGATCATGGCCATCGACGGGCGGCTGACGCTGTTCGGCTCGGCCAACCTCGACCGGCGCAGCTTCGATCTGAATTACGAGAACAACCTGCTGGTCTGGTCGGAAGACCTGACCTGGGCGCTGGAGGCGCGGCAAGCCAGCTATCTCGACCGCTCGCGCCCGGTGTCGCTGGCCGAGGTGCAGGACTGGTCGATGCTGCGGCGGATCCGCAACAATGCCGTGGCCCTGGCCGGCCCGCTGCTGTAAGGCGGCGCCGGTCGCGGGCTTCGGGGCTTGCCCGTCCGGGGCGGCTGGGGCTATCAGGCCCGCAAAAGGCGCGGCGGGTTCCGGTCAGCGGCGCGGCGTTCGGGGCGCAGGGAACGCCGCGCCGCCGGTCAGGTCATGGTTCAGGTTCCCGCAGTATTGCGCGCCGCCGCAGAGGTTTTCGCCGAAAGGTTCCCGTCGATGCCAAGACCCCGCCTGTCCGATCCGGGACCCCACGCCGCCAACCCTGCCGCGGCATATCGCGCGCTGTCCATGGCGCTTTGCGCGTTGGCGCTTGCCGCCTGCCAGCCGACCGCCGGGCCCGCGCCGCGCAGCGCGGCGGTGATGGGGGACGCGATCCGCATCGGCCTGCCGCCGGGCTATTGCATCGACCGTTCCGCCAGCCACGAGGGGCGGGATACGGCGGTGATGCTGATGGGGCGCTGTTCGACCGCCTCCTCTCCGGTCGCGGCGGTGGTCACCGTCTCCGTCGGGGCGGAGGGGTCGGCCGCGGCGCTGGCGGGCGGCGGCAGGACCCTTGCGGGGTTCTTCACCAGCGACCGGGGCCGGTCGATGCTGGCACGTTCGGGCCGCGCCGCCGATCTGAAGGTCTTGCAGGCGCGAGAGGTCGACGGGGTGTTCCTGATGCAGTTGAGCGACCGGAAGCTGGGCGACTACTGGCGGGCGGTGATCGGGGTCGACGGACGACTGATCGCGATCTCGGCGGCCCCGGCGCCCGGGCAGCGGCTGGAAGCAGATGCCGGACGCGACCTGGCGGCGACCACGGCGCAAGCGATCCGCCGGGCGAATCGCGGCGGATCCTGACGCTTGCTCCGATTGGCGCGGGCGGGGCCGGTGGGCGCGTCCCGCATGCCGTTCCTGCGGGGCCGTTCAGGCGGCGAGATATGGGCGGAAGGCCCCGACGACATGGTCGTAGACCGCGCGCTTGAACGGCACGATGGAGGCGATCATCTCAGCCGCCCCGACCCATCGCCATTCCGAAAACTCCGGGTGTTCGGTCGCGATGTCGACCTGATCGTCGCGGCCGAGATAGCGGAACAGGAACCACTTCTGCCGCTGGCCGCGATATTTGCCGCCCCAGATCTTGCCCAGCAACTCGGGCGGCAGATCGTATGTCACCCAGTCGGGTGTCTTTTCGACGAATTCCACCAGGTCTTTGGTGATCCCGGTTTCCTCCCACAACTCGCGCAGGGCGGCGTGGCGTGGCTTTTCGCCCGCATCTATTCCGCCCTGGGGCATCTGCCAGGCGGGGGCCGGATTGTCGATCCGGCGGCCGGCGAAGATCAGGCCGCGCGAGTCGATCAGCATGACGCCGACGCAGGGGCGATAGGGGAGCGAGGCGGGGTCGAGGGTCATCGGGGGGACTCGTGCGGATGTGGGGCGCCCGGGGCGCGGGTGGTGAGCCGGGGGTTTCACACCCCCGGATCCCCGTGGGATACTTGGGTCAGGATGAAGGGGGAAGGGGGTTGTCCCCTTCGCTCGCGCGCCCGTGGGTTACAGGCGCGCGGTGCGGGTCGGGTTACTGGGCCCTGGCCACCGTTGCGAGGCCCTTGAGGATGTCGACCGCATAGGCGAGCTGGTAATCCTCGTCGCGCAGCTTCGCCGCTTCTTCCACCGCGGCGCGGTCGGCTTCGAGCTGTTTGCGTTCGTCCTCGGTCATCGAATCGTTCGACAGGACGCCGCGCAGATCGGCCTCGGAGCGGCCGGTGGCTTCCGGTGCGGCAGGGGCGGCTTCGCCCGCCGGCGGTCTGGGGGGCTGGTTGACCACGATGTCGGGCATGACGCCAAGCGACTGGATCGACCGGCCCGAGGGTGTGTAGTAACGCGCCGTGGTCAGGCGCATCGCGCCCTCGCCCCGCAGCGGGATCACCGTCTGGACCGAGCCCTTGCCGAAGCTCTTGGTGCCGACGAGGATCGCGCGGTGATGATCCTGAAGCGCGCCCGCGACGATCTC
>JAATGA010000025.1 GCA_015654855.1 Rhodobacterales bacterium | reverse complement strand
GGAACGGCGGAATGTGAAATCCGGGCGGGCGAACCGGCCGTCATCAACGACGCGGACATGGTCGCCGATCTGCGCTCGCTGGTCGAAGAGACGCTCGGCCCCGGAGCCTTTTCGTCTGAAAAGCAGGAAGAGGGCAGTGACTATTTCGGCTTTTACTCCGAAGAAGTGCCCTCGGTCTACTTCTGGTTGGGAACGGGGAGTGTGGGCTTTGACGCCTATGTGCACACCCCGACCTTCGCCGTGCGCGACACGGTGATCGGCCCGGGAACCGAGTTCACCATCCGGTATTGCCTGCGTCTGCTTGGCCACGGAATGCCGAGTCCAACCCGATAATGCGTACCCCGCGATAGCAGATGCCCGCTCGGAACGACCGCCACTGCCCATGCGCAGACGGTGCAGAAAACAGGACAGTTACGATGACAAATTCTATGCATTTCGGCACCGAGGCCATCTGGGGCGGCGAGACCGAACTTTTCTCGGAAGGCGCGATCGGCGTTCCGGTCTATCAGTCGGTCGCCTTCGGCTATGACGATATGGAACAATGGTTCAACGTGGCTCTTGGCCGCGAGCCTGGCCACATCTATTCGCGCAATACCAACCCGACGCTGAAAGTTCTGGAAGACAAGATCAGAACGCTGGACGGGGCAGAGGCCGCCACGAGCTTTGCGACGGGGATGGCGGCGATCTCGAACACGCTTTTCGCCATGCTGCATCCCGGCGACCGCGTGGTCGCGATCAAGGATACCTACGGCGGCACCAACAAGATCTTTATCGAATTCCTGCCGAAAATGGGGGTCGAGGTCACGCTTTGCGACACGACGGACTTCGACCAGATCGAGGCCGAGGTCGCTAGGGGTTGCAAGCTGCTGTATCTGGAATCGCCGACCAACCCGACGCTGAAGGTCATGGACATCACACGACTGGCAAAGGCCGCTCACCAGATCGGTGCACTTGTCGTGGTGGACAATACCTTTGCCACGCCGGTCAATCAGCGCCCGCTCGCCCTTGGGGCGGACCTGGTCGTCTATAGCGCGACAAAGTACCTCAACGGGCATTCCGATGCGATGGGGGGGCTGGTTTCGGGCCGCCAGGATCTGATCCAGGAGATCTACCATTATCGCGAGATCACCGGTGCAACCCTGTCGGCACAATCCGCCTACATGATCCTGCGCGGCATGAAGACGCTGGAGTTGCGCATCCAGCGGCACAACGAGAATGCGATGCGCGTGGCAGAGTTCCTTTCAGGCCACCCCAATGTCGACAAGGTGTTCTATCCGGGTCTTCCCGACCATCCTGGCCATGACATCGCCCGTCGCCAGATGGATGGCTTCGGCGGAATGCTCAGCTTTTCTCTGAAAGGCGGGTTCGACAAGGTCGTCCGGGTGCTCGAAGCGTTGCGCTATGCTCACAAGGCGGCAAGCCTGGGTTCGGTAGGAACGCTTGCCGGCCCACCGAAGGTCACCAGTCACGTCGAACTGACCGAGGCCGAGCGGGCCGCTGCCGGCATCCCCGAAGGGATGATCCGCTATTCCGTCGGCATCGAGAACGCCGAGGATCTGATCGCAGACCTGGACCAGGCGCTGCGCCAGTCGTTCTGACACTTTATATCCGCTCCACAAGGCCAGCCGGCCCCCTCCCCGACCATTGCCGTGAAGATTTTTCTCTGGTTGTGGCGGGGTCGGGGGCTTTCCGCTTTGCGGCATAGCCTTGCCCTGGATATTCAGCCGAATACACCCGTTTGCGGCAATGCGGCACCCTTTCATGCCGCACCGCCGAATCGTTGGGCCGGCAAACTCTGCCTCTCGACGCCTTATCGACTAATTTCTGCGAGATTCCCGATTCACGCGCAGAATATCTGCGCATGAATCGGGAATACGATGAAACAGTGCGGCATATGCAAGTATCTTGTTCCCCAGAAACACGACCCGGAAAAAAACGGGCGATCATGCCAACAGGGAAAAATCCATGAACAGCACTATCAATCGCAGGAAATTTCTTGGTACCTCAGCCTCGGCAATGGCCCTGGCGACAGTTCCGGCAGTCGCCCGCAAGGCGAATGCCCAGGGGGCGGGCGAGGTCCGCGTCCTTGTCGGCGGCGGCGACTGGGGCAAGGCCAACATCGACGCCTATGCAAAGCCCTTCGAGGCCGAAACCGGCATCAAGGTCACCGCGATCACCGACCAGATCGAGATGGCACAGCTGGAACTGATGGCGACCACCGGCAATGTGACGATCGACGTCGTCAACATCAACCAGGGCGCCGCCCTGCCGGCTGCGGCGAAGGGACAACTCGAGGCGATAGATTACTCGATCTACAAGCCCGAAGAACTGGAGGGCCTCGTCGATTTCGCCAAGCAGCCGTTCGGTGTCGCGGCACTGATCTATTCTTACGTCATGGTCTGGAACACCGAGACCTTCCCGGCGGACAAGCCGCGCCCGACCAACTGGGCGGAATACTGGGATGTGGAGAAATTCCCGGGCGTGCGCATTCTGGAATCGGGCCAGTACGGGTCGGAAGGCCCGTGGGAAGAGGCGCTGCTGGCCGCAGGCGTGCCGGCCGACAAGCTTTACCCGATGGATATCGACGCGGTCTTCGCCAGCCTCGACAAGATCAAGCCGCACGTCCGCCGCTGGTGGGCGACGGGTTCGGAAATCCAGCAGATCATGCATGACAAGGTCGCGGATGTGATGAACTCCTACGATGGCCGTGCCGGCATCCTGATCAACCAAGGCGCCCCGATCGAGGTCAACTGGAACCAGGCCAAGCTGAACTGGGACTACTGGGCCATCCCGAAAGGGTCGCCCAACGTCGTGGCTGCGCAGAAATTCATCGAATTCGCCACCCGCGCGTCGAACCAGTCGGTCTTTGCTCAGTTGATCCCCTATGGACCCAGCAACCTGAACGCCTACAAGACTATCCCCGAAGACATCGGGCGCAAGCTGGCGAGCCATCCCGACTACATCACGAAAAGCATCCCGATGAACATGGCCTGGTATGGCGAGGTCGGCGCTGACGGCCTGTCGAATGCCGACCGGCTGGTTCAGCGCTGGAACGAGTGGATCCTGCTCTGATCGAACAGGCTGGGCCATGCCCGCCGTCCCCGCCGGGGGCAGCGGCTGGCCTGCCACCGGAACCAGGTCCCCAGATGCCCTTGCCATTGTTCTCCGACATCGAATACCGCGCGCGAACGGAATCCGTGCGTGCGGCCCTGGCCGCCAGGGGGGCGGATGTCGCATTGGTCTTCAGTGCGGCGAATACCTTCTATCTGACCGGCTATATGGCGGGATCGGACTACACCCCGCAGGTGCTGATCGTGCCGGTCGGTGCTGATCGGCCGATCTTCATCACCCGGGACATGGATGCGCCCACCGCGTCGCTGGCGGATCACCTGGACGACGATCAGGTGGTGAGCCTGCCCGAAAGCTATATCGGCGTCGCGGACAGGGACGGGTTCGATTTCATCTGCGACCGGATGAAATCCCTCGGCTACGCTAACCGCCGTATCGCGCTGGAGCTTGGCGACGGTCATCTCAGCGGCGCCTCCTGGGACAAGATGAAAGCCCTGCTTCCTGACGCGGCCTTCATCGACATCACCGGCATGATCGCCCGGATCAGAACGGTGAAATCGCCGGCCGAACTGACCTATATGCGCGAGGCCGCGCGCATCGCCGATGGGGCGATGGCTGCGGCCATCGCCAGGATCGCACCCGGCGTGCCGCAGCGCGAAGCCGGGGCAGAGCTGATCGCGGCACTGGTGCGCGGAACGGGCGGCAGCGGCGGCGATCACGCCTATCATCCGAACATGCCTGCCGGGATCCATCGGGTTCGCGCGCCGCATCTGGCCTGGTCGGAGGACAGCTACAAATCCGGCGATCCGGTGAATATCGAGCTGGGCGGCAGCCGCCATCGCTATACGGCCGGATTGTCGCGCTCGGTCAGTGTCGGCAAACCAGCGCAAGACCATCTCGACCTGCATTCGGCAACACTCGACGGGTTCGCGGCGGCCCTTGCCGTGGTGAAACCGGGCGAGCCCTGCGGCAAGGTGTTCGATGCCTTCTCGGGGATCATCACGCCGCGCGGTTACCGCAAAGGATCGCGGCTGGGGTATTCGATCGGCATCGACTGGCTCGAAGGGACCGCGAGCATGCAGCATGGCGACCGGACGATCCTTGTCCCCAACATGACGCTGCACATCGTCTGCGGTATGTGGGAGCAGGAGCGGATCGCCTGCATTTTCAGCGAGACCGTCCATGTAACCGACACCGGTGCGCAAACGCTGGCCGAAACACCGCGGATTCTGTTCGTCAGGGATTGAGCCCCTTTGGGACCTCGATCCGCCCGGCTACCGCGGGAGGCATCCGCGACACCGCATCACATCGATCAGGCCCGCCCGATCGGACAAGACCAGAGGGTACGCTTTTGACCAATATTCCGCCTCCGCCGCAGATCGAGTTCACGAACGTCACCAAGACCTATGGGACAGTGACGGCGGTGAAGGACATCTCCTTTTCCGTCGGGCGCGGCGAGTTTGTGACCATCCTCGGCCCCAGCGGTTCGGGCAAGACGACGACGCTGATGCTGCTTTCGGGGTTCGAGACCGCAACCTCCGGCGATATCCGGCTTGCGGGCCAGTCTATCACCTCGGTTCCGTCCTGGCGGCGCGATCAGGGGATCGTGTTCCAGAACTATGCGCTGTTCCCGCATCTGACGGTGCGCCGCAACCTCGAGTTTCCGCTGGAGATGCGCGGCATCGCTGCCGCCGAACGCCGCCGTCGCGTCGACCGGATTCTGGAGAGGGTCCACCTGTCGGGCTATGAGGACCGCGTTCCGCGGCAATTGAGCGGCGGGCAACAGCAGCGCGTGGCCTTGGCCCGGGCGCTGGTGGCCGATCCGCCGGTCCTGCTGCTGGACGAGCCGCTCGGGGCGCTTGACCGCAACCTGCGCGAACAGATGCAGGGCGAGATCAAGACCCTGCACCGCGAATTCGGCATGACGACGATCTGCGTCACCCACGACCAGGAGGAGGCCTTGACGCTGTCCGACCGGATCGTGGTGATGCGGGGCGGCCGGATCGAGCAGATCGACACGCCCGAACAACTGTATGACCGGCCAGCCAGCCGCTTTGTCGCCAATTTCCTTGGCGAGGCCAATATCCTTTCCGGGCTCGACGTCCCCGCCCTGCCCGAGGGGCCGGTCCCCGTGGGAAGTGTGGCGATGATCCGCCCCGAGCGCGTTCGCATTCTCCCCTGCGACGCGGCCCCCGCCCCGGATGCCGGACGGCGCCAGCGCGTGGCCGGCACCGTCGCGGGTGTCGTCTTTGCCGGTCCCATTCGCAAATACGAGGTGCGCTCCGACAGTGCCACACTGAGCGTGCGCGAACATGTCTCCTCCGAACAGCCGGTCTTTGCCGCAGGCGACACCGTGGCACTGGAATGGCTGCGATCCGACCTGCGCGTCGTGGCGGAATAGCGGCGATGCTGGTATCCCCGCTTTCCCTGCTGCGCCGCCCCCAATGGCTGAGCCTGCCTGCCATCGCGATCCTGTTCGTGGCCTTCGGTCTGCCTATCGCCTGGCTTTTCCTCGACAGCCTGGCGGCGCCGAACTATTCGCTGGCCTATTACAAAGCCTTCTTCGCCCAGCCCGCCAATATCCGCGTGCTGTTCCAGACGGTCGAGATCAGCGCAATCGCCACCGCGATCTCGTTGGCCATCGGATATCCGGTTGCCTATTTCATCGCCCGGTCGTCCAGGCGATTGCGCATGGCGCTGATCGTGCTGGTGGTCATCCCCTACCTGACCAGCTTGCTCGCCCGGACCTATGCCTGGATCGTTATCCTCGGCGATCAGGGGCTGATCAACAACCTGCTGCGCGACCTCGGGATCATCAGCCGGCCGCTGGCGCTGATCTACAACCGGGGGGCGGTCTATGTCGGCATGGTTCATATCATGCTGCCGATGATGATCCTGCCGCTGGTCAGCGTGATGATGGGCATCGACAGGTCATTGATGTCTGCGGCGCGCAGCATGGGCGCCCGCCCTTTCGCCGCTTTCTGGCGGGTGTTCATGCCCCTGAGCCTGCCGGGCGTGCGCAGCGGCTGCCTGCTCGTCTTCGTGCTGTGCCTAGGCTTTTACATCACACCGGCCTCGCTGGGCGGGCTGAAGGATGCAATGCTGTCGACCTTCATCGCCGCACAGGCGACAAGCTCGTTCGACATGGCCCGCACCGCAGCCGCGGCCTTCGTGCTGCTGGGGATCGCGTTGCTGGTCCTGGCGCTATTCGGGGCCGATCTTGGCAGCGCGGCGGGACCGGGCGGAACGGCACCACGCCGCGGGCTGCTTGCCCGCCTTTTGCCGGCCGGACTGCTACGCCGCATCGGCGAATCCGCAACGCCATGGCGAGCATCCCGGTGGAAGGCCGAACTGAACCGCTCCGGGCACGCGAGCCGCATCCCCGGCCGTCTTCTCGCTCTCGGCGCCGGCTTGGTGATCACCTTCCTGCTGTTCCCCGGAATCGTCGTCGTCGTGATGTCCTTCAGCGGCGGAACTTTCCTGGAATTCCCGCCCTCCAGCCTGTCGCTGCAATGGTACAGGTCGTTCTTCAGCGATCCGTCATGGACGGGCGCGGCCTGGACCTCGGTCCGCATCGCCGCAGTCGTCGCCCTGTTCGCGACCGTGATCGGCAGCCTCGCGGCTTATGCGCTCAGCCGGTCGGGACCGCGACTGCGCGGGGCGGTGACGCTGCTTCTGATCACGCCGATTACCATCCCCGTCATCGTCGTCGGGATCGCCGTCTATCTTGGGCTGGTGCAGTTCAACCTGATCGGCACCATGTCCGGCATTATCATCGCCCATACGCTGGGGGCGATAGGCTATGCCGTGGTGATCGTACAGGCAACGCTCGCCAACTTCGACACGCGACTGGAACGCGCGGCCATGAGCATGCGGGCAGGTCCGATGCGGACATTCCGCCGGGTGACGCTGCCGCTGATCTTCCCCGGCATTCTTGGCGGCGCGGTCTTCGCCTTCATCCACTCGTTCGATGAGGTGGTGATCAGCTCGCTGGTCAGCGGCATGTCACTGCGGACGCTGCCCCTGAAGATGTGGGAGAACATGCGCCACCAGATCGACCCGACCATCGCGGCCGTCGCCTCGCTGATGATGTTGCTTCCGGTGATCTGGATGGTCGCGATCTATGTAAACTGGCAGATCGGCAACAGGGCAGCGCGCTTGCCGGATGGCGGCGACAATACCTGACCGGACGATGCAGGACAAAAGACCAACAATCGGGACCCCTCCCCAGCCTGAAGGAACAAGACCCATGATGAACCTGATGACAGGAATTTACCCGGTCGGCACGCATCTTGCATCCTGGCGGCATCCGGACTCCTTTCCAAAGATCAGCATGCAGATCGACACATTCGTCGAACTGGCGCAGATCGCCGAACGCGGCAAGCTGGACATGATGTTCCTGGCCGACGGCAATGCGGTGCGGTCGATGGACGAGCCGCTGATGTTCCTGGCCAACCCCGAGGTCAACCGACCCACGACCTTCGACCCGCTGATGCTGATGGCGGTCGTGGCCCAATACACCAGGAATATCGGCCTCTTCTGCACGGCCGTCACGACCTATGACGAGCCCTATCTGCTGGCCCGCCGCTTCGGCTCGCTGGACCACCTCAGCAACGGTCGGGCCTGCTGGAACGTCGTGACCGGATCTTATGCGATTGATGCGCTGAATTTCGGTCTGTCCAAGCATGTCGACCGGAACGAACGCTACGAGCGCGCCGAAGAATTCGTCGAGGTCTGCAAGGGTCTCTGGGACAGCTGGGACGACGGCGCTTTCATCGAGGACAAGGAAACCGGCCATTTCCTCGATCCGTCCAAGTTGCAGCGGCTGAACCATGAAGGGAAACACTTCAAGGTTCAGGGCCCGCTGAACGTGGCGCGCCTGCCGCAGGGTTATCCCGTCCTGGCCTCGGCCGGGCAATCCGAGCCGGGCCGCGAGCTTGCCGCCAGGCAATCGGATGTCATCTTCTCGGTAGCTCTGACCAAGGAGGAGGCGCAGGAATTCTATGCCGACCAGAAGGCGCGGATCGTCCGTCATGGCCGCGATCCGGACAAGGTACGGATCCTGCCGGGCGTGACCCTCTTCATCGGCCGGACCGAGGCCGAGGCGGACGAGTTGCTGGATCAGCTGAACGACCTGATCTCTCCGGACGTCGGCGTCGCGCTGCTGTCCAAGCTCGTCTGGAGCGACCTGTCGGGCTATCCGATCGACGGCCCGCTTCCCGACCTCTCGGCCGAGGTCATGGGCATGCAGAGCTATCGGAAGTCGATCGATACTCTGGCAAAGAAGGAAGGGCTGACGATCCGCCAGATGTACAAGAAGGTGTTGCCCGGAGAGGGGCACGTCATCTTTAAGGGCGATCCGGTGCAGATCGCCGACCAGATGGAGGAATGGTATCGCGACAAGGCCGCCGACGGGTTTAACGTGGGGCTGCCGGTCCTTCCGAAATCCCTGAATGATTTTGTGGATCTCGTGGTACCGGAGTTGCAGAAGCGCGGCCTGTTCCGCAAGGAATATCCGGGTCCGACCCTGCGTGATACTTTGGGGCTGGCGGTTCCGCCACGCGGCATCAACCTCAATGGCGCCTGGATACTGTCGGATTCCGAAAAACAAATCGTTTGATCTTTTGGCTGGCTTTGATGATGGGTTGGGTATCGAACGGGCTCCGTTGCACAAACCGTTTAGAGTCAGGGCTTGGCCCTTACCCTTGGGAATACCCACCCCACGGCTTCAGTGACAGACGTGCCGGGGGCGGTGTGTCTGTTCGGGACGGCGATGCGGACCTGGATCTCTGCGACCCGGCAGTCGAAGTCCCGCGCCTTAAGCCGCTGGCCCGGCAGCTTCAGGCAGTGCATCTTCGTTTCGACGCGGCTCCGGCGGTGATGATCTTCCGGAGCCTCGCGTTCCTGCGGGCGGGATGACGGCATGAGCGCCGCGGTCGGCGATCGCATCGTGGCATTGCCGCAGGCGTCTGCCGTTACGCCGCCGATCTCCCGGTCGTCCGGGATCTGGCTGAGAGGGCCGGGCAAGACCGGCGCGTCGCCGATGCGGCTGGCTATGACCTCGGCGGCCCGGATCTCCGGCAATTGCTCCTCGATCCCGAGGTGGATCTTGCGCCAGATCCGCCGTTCGGGGCGGTCATGCTTGCGGGCGGACCACTCGCCACCTTGG
>JAATGA010000374.1 GCA_015654855.1 Rhodobacterales bacterium | reverse complement strand
TGGGGCGGCGCGGCATTCACGCCGCCGCAGCCGCGCATTGGAGTATCCGGGCCATGAAGCTTTTCGCCTGTCAGAACTGCGGGCAGGTTCTGCATTTCGAGAACACCTCTTGCCTGCGCTGTGGGCATACCTTGGGCTACATCCCGGAAGAGGACCGGATTTTCGCCGTCGTTCCCGATGGCGAGGTCTGGACGGTGGTCCCCGGCGCCGACGGAGCAACCGGTCCGCAGCGATTCCGGTTCTGCCACAACTGGGAACTCAGCGCCTGCAACTGGATGGTTCCCGCCGGCTCCGGCGCCGGTTACTGCGCCGCCTGTCAGCACAACCGCACCGTGCCCGATCTGTCTGCACCCGCGAACCACGCCCGCTGGCAAAAGATCGAGACTGCCAAGCGCCGGCTGATCTACACCCTGCGCCATATGGATCTGCCGCTGCCGGTGCCGGGCGACGGCCATCCCGAGCCTTTGGTCTTCGACTTTCTCGCCGACGATCCGGGCAGCGTCGCACGGGTGCTGACCGGCCATGACGACGGAGTGGTCACCATCTCGCTGACCGAGGCCGACGATGCCACGCGCGAGAAGATGCGCACAGATATGGGCGAGGCCTATCGCACCCTGCTCGGCCATTTCCGGCATGAGGTCGGGCATTATTACTGGGACATCCTGGTCCGCGACGGCGGGGCGCTGGACGAATTTCGCGCCATGTTCGGCGACGAGCGCGCCGACTACGCCGCCTCCCTGCAACGCCATTACGAAACCGGCGCGCCCCAGGGCTGGCAGGCATCCTACGTTTCGGCCTATGCGACCATGCACCCCTGGGAGGACTGGGCCGAGACCTGGGCGCACTACCTGCATATGATCGACACGCTGGAAACCGCTGCCAAGCTCGGCATCTCGATCCAGCCCGAGGTGAATGACGACGGCGAACTTTCGACCGACCTCGACTTCAATCCCTGGCGGGTCCGCCGGATCGAACGGCTGGTCGAGGCCTGGCGGCCGCTGACCGTAGCGCTGAACACGCTCAACCGCTCGATGGGGGAAAACGACCTTTACCCCTTTGTCGTGACCGAACCTGTCGTGGCCAAGCTGGGTTTCGTCCATCGGCTTGTGCAATGGAAGACCGGCGCATCCGTGGCGCAATAGGCGTCAGATCAGCCCTTCGGCATGAAACAGCGCCTTCACATCGCGCTGCGGGCGCGCGCCGAAATGGCTGATCACCTCGGCGGCGGCGATGCAGCCCATGCGACCCGCAACCTCCAGCCCCTGGCCCGTCGCCATGCCGTAAAGGAAGCCCGCCGCGAACTGATCGCCCGCCCCGGTCGCGTCGACCGGCACGACGCGGCGGACGGGCACCGTCACCCGCGCGTCACCCCCGATCAGGATCACCTCGTCGCCGGACCGGGTGCAGACCACCAGCCCACAATCGGCGCGCGCCTGCGCCAGCGCGGTTTCGAGGTCGGATGTCTGGTAGAGCGATTCCCACTCGTGCTGATTGCCGATGACGTAATCCATCTGATCCCGGACCAGGCGGCGGAAATCGTAGCGGTGCCGGTCGACGCAAAACGGGTCGGACAACGCGATCCCGGCCTTGCCGCCACCCGCGTGACAATCCTGCGCCGCCTTCAGAAAGGCCGCCTTGCCCTTGTCCTTATCGAACAGATACCCCTCCAGGAACAGCCAATCCGTTGCGCCAGCGACATCTTTCGCAACATCCTCGGGGCTGATCTCGGAGGAGATGCCCAAATAGGTGTTCATCGACCGCTCGCCATCCGGGGTGACGAAGATCATCGAGCGCGAGGTCGGAAGGTCCGCCGCCGCAACCGGCGCATTCGGGAAATCCGTTCCCTCGCCGGTCAGCGCGCGGGCGTAGAACCGGCCCAGGGCGTCGTCGCGCACCCGTCCGATGAACGCCGTCTTCAAACCGAGCGCCCCGACCCCCGCGACGGTATTGCCGACCGAGCCGCCCGGCGCCTCGGTCCGTTCGTGCATCGCGGCATAGAGCACCTCGGCCCGATCACGCTCGACCAGTTGCATGATGCCCTTGGAAATTCCCATCAGGTCGAGGGCGGTGTCCTCGGAATGGCTCAGCACATCGACGATGGCATTGCCGATGCCGACAAGGCGATAGCGGATCATGCGGTCTTTTCCTCGAAAAGGCACCAGTCCGAGATCGGGCAGATGCCGCATTTTGGTTTGCGGGCGATGCAGATATACCGGCCGTGCAGGATCAGCCAGTGATGCGCATGTCTCTGGAATTCCACCGGAATGTTGTCCTCTATGGCACGTTCGACCGCCAGTTCGTCCCGGCCCGGACAGATGCCGCTGCGGTTGCCGACGCGGAAGATATGCGTGTCCACCGCCTGGGCCGGAAAGCCGAACCAGGTGTTCAGCACCACATTCGCCGTCTTGCGCCCCACGCCCGGCAGCCGTTGCAGCGCCGCGCGGGACGAAGGCACCTCGCCGCCGAATTCGTCGATCAGCATCTGTGACAGGCGGATCACGTTCTTCGCCTTGTTGCGGAACAGGCCGATCGTCCTGATATGTTCGATCACGCCCTCTTCGCCGAGCGCCAGCATCTTCGCCGGCGTGTCGGCGACGGGGAACAGCCGCCGCGTCGCCTTGTTGACACCGATGTCTGTCGCCTGTGCCGACAAGGCCACCGCCACCAGCAGGGTGAAGGCGTTGGTATATTCAAGCTCGCCCTTCGGTTCCGGCTCCAGCGCGCGGAACCGGGCGAATACGGCCTGCATCTCGGCATAGGACAGTTGACGCACCATGGCCCCCTTCTGCCCTGGCCCGCCCGCCCCGGCAAGGTCGGGCGCGAAAGCCGCAGGAATCGGGTCGCGAGCAACGCCGCGCCGGCCTATCTTCGCCTTTCCAGGAGGCAGATATGACCCAAGCCGAACCCTATCATCACGCCGTTATCGGCCGCGCGCTGAAGATCATCGACGCCGAGGGGCCTGCTCTGTCGCTCGACGGGCTTGCCGCGCGGATGGGCATGAGCCCCGCGCATTTTCAGCGGGTCTTCTCGCAATGGGTGGGGGTCAGCCCAAAGCGGTATCAACAGTATCTGACCCTGGATAATGCAAGGGCGATGCTGGCGGATCGGTTCACCCTGCTCGACACCGCCCATGCGACGGGGCTGTCGGGAACGGGACGGCTGCACGACCTTTTCCTGCGGTGGGAGGCGATGTCGCCCGGCGAATTCGCCCGTGGCGGCGCGGGGCTGACAATCGCCTGGGCCTTTCAGCCCACCCCCTTCGGCGAGGCGCTGGTCATGGCGACCGACCGGGGGATCTGTGGCATCGGCTTCACCTCGGAATGCACGCGGGACGAGGCGATGGCGGATCTGACCAGCCGCTGGCCAAAGGCAAGTTATGTCGAATCCGCGACCGAAATCGCGCCGTTGGCCGAGGCCGCTTTCACCGGCGGCGAGGCGCGACTGCATCTGATCGGCGCACCCTTCCAGATCAAAGTGTGGGAGGCTTTGCTGAACGTGCCGACCGGTCATGTGACCACCTATTCCGAGATCGCGGGTGCGGTCGGCCATCCGAAGGCCGTGCGGGCCGTCGGCACCGCCGTCGGGCGTAACCCGATCAGCTGGCTGATCCCCTGCCACCGGGCGCTGCGCAAGACCGGGGCGCTTGGCGGCTATCACTGGGGTCTGCCGGTCAAGCGCGCCCTTCTGGCCTGGGAGGCGGCACGAGCCGATGCGGCCGATGCACCCGGCGCGCGCCGCACCGGAACGTGATGCGCGGAAACCTGCCCGGATCCCGCGCAATCTGTCCATTCCGCCGCGATTGCGCTATGTTTCCGGCGCAGTGGCCGCACGCGAACGCGGTCAGAAACAAGAGGCGGCAGAAATGCATCTTAAATCTTCGGTCACGGTCTCTCTGATCGCCCTGATGGGGCTGACGGCCTGTGTCGACCCGAATTCCTACCCCGACGATCCCAATGCACGCACCAAGAACGGCGCGGTCATCGGCGGCCTGTTGGGTGCAACGGTCGGCGCGAGCAGCAGCGGCGGCGGCAGCAAGCTGAGCCGCGCCGTCGCGGGCGGCATCGTCGGCGCGGCCGGCGGGGCGGTGGTCGGCAATATCCTCGACCGGCAGGCGGCGGATCTGCGCGGCTCGCTGTCGAACTCGAACATCTCGGTCACCAACGAGGGCAATTTCCTGCGGGTGAACATGCCGCAGGACGTGCTGTTCGCGACCGACAGCGCGTCCCTGCGCCCCGACCTGACGCGCGACATCTATGCCGTCTCGTCGAACCTGCAAAAATATCCGAACTCGACCGTCGAAGTGATCGGCCACACCGACAACACCGGCAGCGCGGCCTACAACTACGACCTTTCGCAGCGCCGCGCCGCATCGGTGGCTCAGGTTCTGCGCGATGGCGGGGTGCCGGGCAACCGGGTCGCCACCATCGGCCGCGGCTTCGACCAGCCCGTCGCCTCGAACGCCACGGCGGAGGGTCGGGCGCAGAACCGCCGGGTGGAAATCATCATCCGCCCGACGAACTGATCGGCCCGCGCGACATCGGAAAATGAAAAGGCCGGGGAATCCCCGGCCTTTTCATTTCGGCTGCCTTGCCATACCGGCAACTGCCGCGCCGAACTATCCGGCGCGGCCCTGGCTCAGCGGGTGAACTTCTTGTACTTCACCCGTTTCGGCTCTGCCGCGTCGGCGCCCAGACGGCGGATCTTGTCCTGCTCATAAGCCTCGAAGTTGCCCTCGAACCATTCCACATGGGCATCGCCCTCGAAGGCGAGGATATGGGTGCAAAGCCGGTCGAGGAAGAACCGGTCGTGGCTGATAATGATGGCGCAACCGGCGAAATCCTCGATCGCCGCTTCCAGCGCCTGCAACGTTTCCACGTCCAGGTCGTTCGTCGGCTCGTCGAGCAGCAGCAGGTTTCCGCCGGATTTCAACAGTTTGGCCATATGGACCCGGTTGCGTTCCCCGCCCGAAAGCAGGCCGACCTTCTTCTGCTGATCGGTGCCCTTGAAGTTGAACGCGCCCACATAGTTGCGGCTGTTGATCGTCGCATCGCCCAACTGGATCAGTTCGGCCCCGCCCGAAATCTCTTCCCAGACGTTCTTGTCGGGGTCGAGTGCGTCGCGCGACTGGTCGACATAGGACAGTTGCACCGTGTCCCCCAGCGAGATCATCCCCTCGTCCGGAGCTTCGATCCCGGTCAGCATCCTGAACAGCGTGGACTTCCCCGCACCGTTCGGGCCGATCACTCCGATGATGCCGCCCGGCGGCAGGGTGAAGGACAGGTTCTCGATCAGCAGCTTGTCGCCCATGGCCTTTTTCAGGCCCTCGACCTCGACCACCTTGCCACCGAGGCGCGGCCCGTTCGGAATGACGATCTGGGCCTTGCCCACCCGTTCATTGACCGATTCCTCGACCAGCTTGTCATAGGCCGAGATCCGGGCCTTGGATTTGGCCTGGCGCGCCTTTGCCCCGGCGCGGATCCATTCCAGCTCCTTTTCCAGAACCTTCTGCTTGGCCTTGTCCTCGCGTGCCTCTTGCTGCATCCGCTTGGCCTTCTGCTCCAGCCAGGCGGAATAATTGCCCTCGTAGGGAATGCCGCGCCCGCGTTCGAGTTCCAGAATCCACGAGGT
>JAATGA010000063.1 GCA_015654855.1 Rhodobacterales bacterium | reverse complement strand
GCTCGACGCGCTCGCCCCGGCTTATGCGCGGTGGGAATCCGTGCTCGAAACCGGCGGTTTCGCGCCCGTCCGCGCGGAATGGCTGGCCCATGCGGCACGGATCGGCGAAAGGATCGTGGCCCGCACCGGCACGACCACGCGCGAGGGCATCCTGCGCGGCATCGACCCGACGGGCGCGATGCTGCTCGACACCGGCGCGGGGGTCGTCGCCGTTCCGGCGGCGGATGTGTTTTTCTGAGGGAGGAGGGGGCGGCCATGCTGCTCGCCATCGACTGCGGCAACACCAATACCGTGTTCTCGATATGGGACGGCACGCGCTTTCTCGCCACCTGGCGGATCGCCACCGACCACAAACGCACGGCGGACGAATATTACGTCTGGCTGCAAACGCTGATCACGCTGAAGCGGCTGGAGGTGACCATCGGCTCGGCGATCATTTCCTCGACGGTGCCGCGGGTGGTGTTCAACCTGCGGGTGCTGTGCAACCGCTATTTCGACTGCCGACCGCTGGTGGTGGGCAAGCCGGAATGCCGCCTGCCGCATAATCCGCGCGTCGATCAGGGCACGACCGTGGGGCCGGACCGGCTGGTCAACACCGCCGGGGCCTTTGACCGGCACGGCGGCAATCTGGTCGTGGTGGATTTCGGCACCGCCACCACCTTCGACGTGGTGGACTATGACGGCGCCTATGTCGGCGGGGTGATCTCGCCCGGGGTGAACCTGTCGCTGGAGGCGCTGCACATGGCCGCCGCCGCCCTGCCGCATGTCGACATCACGCGACCGCCGCAGGCGATCGGCACGAATACGGTGGCCTGTATGCAGTCGGGCGTGTATTGGGGATACATCGGTCTGGTCGAGGGGATTGTGCGCCAGGTGCGCCGCGAGCGGAACCAGCCGATGAAGGTCATCGCCACAGGGGGGCTTGCGTCCCTTTTCGCGCAGGACACGGGCGTCTTCGATTTCGTCGAGGACGATCTGACCATGCACGGGCTGGTGTTGATCCATGATTACAACAAGGGATTCGAGACCGCATGACCGACCGCCTGATCTATCTGCCTCTGGGGGGCGCCGGCGAAGTCGGCATGAACGCCTATGTCTATGGCTATGGCCCGAAGGACCGCGAGCGGCTGATCCTGGTGGATCTGGGCGTGACCTTCCCGGACATGGACACGACCCCCGGCGTCGATCTGATCATGGCGGATGTCCAGTGGCTGGCCGAGCGGGTCGACCGGCTTGAGGCGATCTTCATCACCCATGCGCATGAGGATCATATCGGCGCGCTGGCCCATCTGTGGCCGCGGCTGAAGGCTCCCATCTACGCCCGCCGCTTCACCGCCACCATCGGCCGGCTGAAATTCGACGAGGCGGGCCTGCCTGCGGATGCGATCACCACGGTGGCCGCCCGCCCCGAGGTGGTCGAGGCCGGACCCTTCCGCGTGCAGTTCGTGCCGGTCAGCCATTCGATCCCGGAAAGCGCGGGTCTGGTGATCGACACGCCGGCGGGGCGGATCTTCCACTCCGGCGACTTCAAGCTCGACCCGACCCCGCTGGTGGGCGAGGGGTGGAGCGACGAGCTGGTCGCGGGCATCGCCGCCGAACGCCCGGTGAAGGCGCTGATGTGCGACTCGACCAACGTTTTCTCCCTGCATCCCGGCCGGTCGGAGACGACGCTCGCCGCGCCGATCGCCGAACTGATCCGGTCGCAGCGCGGCATGGTGGTGGCCACGACCTTCGCCTCGAACGTTGCGCGGCTGAAAACCCTGGCCGAGGCGGCGCGGGCCGCCGACCGTTCGGTCTGTCTGCTGGGCCGGGCGATGCGCCGGATGGTCACCGCCGCGCAGGAGACCGGCGTTCTGACCGATTTCCCGCCGACCGTCAGCCCCGAGCAGGCGCTCGAACTGCCGCGCGGCAATCTGATGCTGATCGTCACCGGCAGCCAGGGGGAGCGCCGCGCCGCCACGGCGCAGCTTTCGCGGGGCAAATATCTGGGGATCGAGTTGAAGGCGGGGGATCTTTTCCTGTTTTCGTCGAAGGTCATTCCGGGCAACGAGCGCGACGTGCTGAAGATCGTCAACGCCTTTTCGGTGATGGGGGTCGAGGTGCAGGACGATGCCGGCGGCCTCTACCACGTCTCGGGCCATGCCAACCGGCCCGATCTGCTGCATGTCCACGACCTGGTGCAGCCTCAGATCGTGATCCCGATGCACGGCGAACACCGTCATCTGCGCGAACATGCCCGCCTTGCGCGCGAGGCCGGCCGCAAGGCCGAGATCGCGACTAACGGCATGATGCTGGATCTGACCGGCGACACGCCGAAGGTGGTGGAGCGGATCGAGACGGGGAGGAGCTACCTCGACGGCTCGGTCCTGATCGGGGCGATGGATGGCGTGGTGCGCGACCGGATCCGCATGGCGCTGAACGGCCAGGCGACGGTGACGGTGATCATCGACGAAAAGGACGAGCCGCTCGGCGATGCCTGGGTCG